>NZ_JBEXKU010000039.1:0-68583 GCF_040609575.1 Streptomyces sp. NPDC004647
CCGGACGAACCGGCCCGACAGGAAGCAGTGAGGCGACATGAGGGAAGCAGTCATCGTTTCGACGGCACGGACGCCGATCGGGAAGGCGTACCGCGGCGCGTTCAACGACACCCAGGCGCAGGAACTTGCCGCCCATGCCCTCTCGCACGCGGTGCGGCGCGCCGGGCTCGAGGGAGGCGAGGTCGAGGATGTGATCCTCGGCTGCGCCATGCAGCAGGGGGCCTCCGGTGGCAACGTCGCCCGCCAGGCCGCTCTCCGTGCCGGACTTCCGGACACCGTGTCGGGGATGACGATCGACCGGCAGTGCTCGTCGGGCCTGATGGCGATTGCGACGGCCGCCAAGCAGATCGTCGGCGACGGAATGCAGGTCGCTGTCGGCGGCGGTGTCGAGTCGATCTCCTTGGTGCAGAACGACCACATGAACACCCACCGCATGGCGGATCCCTGGCTGGTCGAGCACAAGCCGAGTATCTACATGCCGATGTTGCAGACGGCGGAGATCGTCGCCGAACGCTACGGCGTGAGCCGGGAACGCCAGGACGAGTTCGCGCTGGTGTCACAGCAGCGCACCGCGGCGGCGCAGGAGGCCGGGCGGTTCGACCAGGAGATCGTCGCGCTCGACAGCGTCAAGAAGGTCCTGGACAAGCAGTCCGGGGAGGTGCGGGACGAGGCCGTGACCCTGACCCGGGACGAGGGCAACCGCGCGTCGACGACACTCGAGGGCCTGGCCGGGGTGGCGGCGGTACTGCCGGACGGTCAGGTGACCGCGCATTCCAGCGTGACGGCGGGCAACTCCTCACAGATGTCGGACGGGGCTTCGGCGTCGGTGTTGATGGAGTCGAAGGAAGCCGAGCGCCGCGGGCTGGAGCCGCTGGGCGTGTACCGGGGTATGGCCGTTGCCGGTTGCGCGCCGGACGAGATGGGGATCGGTCCGGTGTTCGCCATTCCCAAGCTGCTGAAGCAGCACGACCTCACCATCGACGACATCGGTCTGTGGGAACTCAACGAGGCGTTCGCTTCCCAGGCGCTGTACTGCCGTGACGAACTGAACATCGACCCGGAGCGGTTCAACGTGAATGGCGGCGGAATCTCGGTCGGCCATCCGTACGGAATGACCGGTGCCCGCCTGGTGGGGCACGCCCTGATCGAGGGCAAGCGCCGCGGCGTCCGGTATGTGGTGATCTCGATGTGCGTCGGCGGCGGAATGGGCGCAGCCGGGCTGTTCGAGGTCGTTTGAGGTCCGCGTCCCGGCTGGGCGGCGCAGGCAATGGCCGGCCGGTGGTCGCGGCACCCGTCTCGTCCTCCGAGTCCTCCGCGGTCCCTGCCTCTCCACGAGGCCGGGGCGCGGCCGTCGGGGTCGCGGAGTCGACGAAAAGGGGCCCGCCCGCCCTCATCCTTCCGCGGGCTTCCGCGAGGCCGCGCGATGAGGCCGGCGGGACATGGCTGCCGTTGTATGAGGCCGGTGAAAAGCCGGCCGTGAGAGAGGGTGTGGGTACTGTGTCGAATGTGGTGGAAAAGGCCCGAACCGCGGTTCTCGTGGACTTCGGCGGGGTCATCACCTCCAGTGTGTTGCGGGCTTTCACCGACTTCGGCGCCTCGCTCGGCGGCGACCCGCGCCTGCCGCTGGACCTCCTCAGCCGGGACCAGCCATCACGCACTCTCCTGGCCGACCACGAGTGCGGCCGTATCGACGCCGAAGCCTTCGAGCGAGGATTCGCCGAGCGTCTCCGTGCCCACGGCGCCGACGTACCGGCCGAGGGGCTCACGGCCCGGATGCAAGCGGGAATGTCGATCGACCAGGACGTGCTCGCCCTGCTCGATGATCTCCGCGCCGCCGGGTACCCCGTTGCGCTGGTATCCAATTCGTTCGGCGCTGGAACCTACGACGGCGTCGACCTCGCCGCTGTGGCCGACGCGGTCGTCATCTCCTCCGAGGTCGGGATCCGCAAGCCTTCCCGGCGGATATACGCGATCGCATGTGAACGCCTCGGCGTCGCCCCCGAGGAGGGGGTCATGATCGACGATCTGCAGCAGAACCTCGACGGAGCGGCGCGGATCGGAATCGGGGGCGTGCTGCACACCAGTGCCACCGACACCCGCCGCCAACTCGCCGAACGCTTCAGGATCACCGCCTGACCGATCGACCGGTCGCGGGAGACCGGTCATGCCCCGTCGGCACCGCCCGCGGGCCGAGCGGCAGTGCTCGCGCTTCGCCCTGTGCGGTGCTCATGCCTTCTGCCTCCCCGTACCACCTCTGCCCGCCCAGGCGGCCGGACGAGCTGCTGTACGCGGTTCGCGACGGTGGCATCGCCGTCGTCCACGGCGAGAGGCCTGGGCGATACGCACCTCCGGCCACTTCCCCCGGGCCCAAAGTCTTGAATTCGATGCCGGATTCAATTCTACTGACGGGCGAGGGTGAGACCCGTACCGCATCACCTGCTGACATCCCCGGAAGGCACCGCCCATGGCCAGTGTTTTCGACCCGGTCCGCCGCCACGCGGCCGCAACTCCCGACAACATCGCGCTGCGCGGCGGCGCGGATCAGTGGACCTACCGGCAGCTGTGCGACGCGAGCGTTCGGTATGCGGGTGCCTTGGCCGCCGCGGGCCTGTCGCCCGGGGACCGGGTGCTGCTGGCGGCGCCGTCGGTGCCCGAGTTCGTGGTGGCCTACCTCGGGATCCAGGCCGCGGGCTGTGTCGTGGTGCCGGTCAACACGATGTCCACCCGGGCCGAGGTCGAATACGTCCTCGGCGACGCCGGGTGCTCGTTGGCGATCGCATGGCACGCCCTGGGCCCCGCCGTCGCGGAGGCGGCCGCGACGCTCAAGGTGCCCTCCTGGACGCTGTCCCCCGGCGCGACGGTCACCGATGCCGCCCCCGCCCGCGTCGTCGACCGGGACCGCGACGAGACCGCGGCCATTCTGTACACCTCGGGTACGACAGGGCGGCCGAAGGGTGCCCAGCTCACGGTCGGGAACCTGTTGTCCGCCGGGGAGATCGGCGCCGAGTGCAGCCGCGGATCGAGCGCCGACCGTACCGGCACCGGACTCCCGCTGTTCCACGTGTTCGGCCAGGCGTCGGTCATGATGGCGACCTTGACCGTGGGCGGTTCGATGTCGTTGCTGGCCCGATTCGACCCGGCGTCGATGCTGGAGATGCTGCGCCGCGACCGGCTCACCATCATGGCCGGTGTACCGACCATGTGGAACGCGATGCTGCACGCGGCAGGGGATGCGAACCCGGCGGACTTCGCCGGGCTCCGCGTCGCCGTCTCCGGGGGCGCGTCGCTGCCAGGGGAGATCGCCCGGGCCTTCGAGGCCCGTTTCGGCTGCACCATCCTCGAAGGCTATGGGCTCACCGAGACCACCGCGTTCGGCACCTTCAACGACATCGACCGCGGCGGCAAGACCGGGTACACCGGCCGGGCGGTCCCGCGGCTGCAGGTCCAGGTGCGTGATTTCGACGGCAACGAGTGCCCGCCGGGTACCGCCGGCGAGGTCCACATCAAGGGACCCACGGTGATGCGTGGCTACTGGAACCGCCCCGCGGACACCGCCGCGGCAAACTCGCCCGACGGCTGGTTCCGGACCGGCGACCTGGGTGAAACCGACACGGACGGCGACCTGCGCATCGTCGACCGGATCAAGGACTTGATCATCCGCGGCGGCTACAACGTCTACCCGAGTGAGGTCGAGGAGGTTCTCTACGAGCACCCGGACATCATCGAGGCAGCCGTGATCGGCGTTCCCGACGACCACTACGGCGAGGAGGTCGCAGCGCTCGTCGCCGCCCGGCCCGGTTCGGATCTCGGTGCCGCCGAGGTGTCGAGCTGGACACGAGAGCGGCTGTCCGCCTACAAGGTCCCGCGCATCATCCGGTTCGTCGACGCGCTGCCCAAGGGCCCGAGCGGGAAGATCCTCAAGCGTTCCATCGACCGTACGGAGCTGACCCGCGATCCCGCGCTCGGCGACGTACCCGCCCGCCGGAACTGAACATCCGTCGACGGACGAGACGTGTCCGCCGCACTAGAGAGACGCATGGTGAGTTGCTCATGAGCCTGCCTCCCATCCTGCGGGACCGGCTTCGCCTGCCCGTGGTCGCATCGCCGATGTTCATCGTGTCCAATCCGGAGTTGGTCATCGCCCAGTCGGCCTCCGGCATCGTGGGTTCCTTCCCCGCGCTGAACGCGCGGCCCCAGTCGGCGCTGCGCGCATGGCTGCAGCGCATAACGGAGGAGTTGGCCAAGCACGACGCCGACCGTCCCGAGGCACCGTCCGCGCCGTTCGCGGTCAATCTCATCGTGCACAAGACCAACTCACGCCTGGAGGAGGACCTCGCGACCGTCGTGGAGTTCAAGGTGCCGATCGTCATCACCTCTCTCGGCGCCCGGGCCGATGTCAACGATGCGGTCCACTCCTACGGCGGCATCGTGCTGCACGACGTCATCAGCAACCGGTTCGCGCGCAAGGCGGTGGAGAAGGGCGCGGACGGCCTGATCGCCGTCGCCGCGGGCGCGGGCGGGCATGCCGGCACGCAATCACCCTTCGCGCTCGTCCAGGAGATTCGCGACTGGTTCGACGGCCCCCTTCTGCTGTCGGGCTCCATCGCCCACGGCCGCTCGATCCTCGCCGCGCAGGCCGTCGGCGCGGACCTCGCCTACGTGGGTTCGGCGTTCGTCGCCACCGACGAGGCGAACGCGGAGGACCAGTACAAGCAGATGATCGTGGACTCCACCGCTGCGGACATCGTGTACTCCAACCTGTTCACCGGCGTGCACGGCAACTACCTCCGGGGCAGCATCGAGGCCGCGGGGCTCGATCCGGCCGCACTGCCCGGCTCCGATCCGTCCACCATGGACTTCGGAAACCAGGACATCAAAGGGGCGAAGGCGTGGCGGGACGTCTGGGGCGCCGGTCAAGGCGTCGGCGCGGTCGGGGCGGTACTTCCCGCGGCAGCGGTCGTCGAGCGCCTCGCCGGTGAGTACGCCGAGGCGAAGAGCCGGCTTCAGCGCATGTGACGGTGTGGCAGCCGCCAGCCGCATCCCACCGCTGAGTGCCGCACTCGGCGGGTACGGCCACTCGGTGCGACCGGCGCCGCCCCGCTCGCGGGAACCGGCGCCGCCGTCGCCTCCTCGGCGTCGCGGAACCCGTGGCGCCCGCCAGTGCAACGGCCGCGCGCCGTAGGGCGGTACGCGTCGGTGACCGTCCGCTGTGCGGATGGTCACGGCGCCGCATCCCCATGTGGTCGAGCGCCTGGACTCCGGCCGCTTCGGTCGCTCCACGGACGGGTCGGGAACCGGCTCCGGAATTCCCCCGAGCCCGCGCACCTTGCGCATTTGTGATGCTGGCGTCAGATTCAAGTACACTTCGGGGGATGGACACCACTGCGCCCGAGGACAGCGAGAAGGCACCTCCGATGGCGCCCCTCTCGCCACTTCGCGAGCCGCCGACGACGAAGCGCGGAGCGCGGACACGCGCCGCTTTGGTGAAGGCCGCGCGGAAGGTGTTCGAGCGGGACGGCTACCTCGACACCCGCCTGGCCGACATCACCAAAGAGGCCCGATGCGCGGCGGGATCCTTCTACACCTACTTCGCCAACAAGGAAGAGGTGCTTGCCGCCGTCCTCCTGGAGGCGCAGGAGGACATGCTGCACCCCGGCGTGGGCCGGGTGCAGGGTACCGACGATCCGTATGCGGTACTCGAGGCGAGCAATCGCGCGTATCTCGAGGCGTACAAACGGAACGCGAAGCTGATGGCGCTGCTTGAGCAGGTCGCACAAGTGGAGCCGGAGTTCCGTGAGTTCCGAAGCCGGCGCACGGATACGTTCATCCGCCGCAACGCCCGCGGCATCGCCGACCTGCAGGCGCGGGGTGTCGCAGACGGTGAGGTCGATCCGATGATGGCCTCCCGTGCGCTGTCGGGCATGGTCAGCGTCATGGCCTATAACGCCTTCGCGCTCGGCGAAAGGCAAGCAGAAGGTGCGCCTGTGGACTTCGAGGAGCTCGTGTCCACGGTCACCCGGCTCTGGGCGAACGCCCTGCGCTTCCCCGGCCACCGCTGATCCGCCGTAGCGCCGGCCGGGGCGGAGCCTGCCGCCTACGATCGTTCGACGATCCCGGATCCCGGCGCCCGCATCGGCGACGAGGATCGGCTTGCGCGAGTTCACGCTCGACCACTTGACTCATCACACCCTGGTACCGCCGGGTACCTTCTCTCCTTCCCCCTCCTCCACGGATGTGACGATCGCGCGCAGGCGGATGGGTAAGCCGACCGGTCAGGGGCGGGGAACGGTACCTGGCCGCAGCCGTCGCCGAGGCTCGGGGCGAAGCTGTCGAACGTCAGCAGTTGCGACGACACGGCCGCAGGGCCGGTCCGGGTCAGAGGCGTGGAGCCGGTGCGCGATGACGCCCGTCAGCGGGGCTCGCGGCCGGGCGCTCGTGGCCGAGTGGCCGTCTCTCGCGTCTGGCGAAGGCGTTGACCCGCTTCTGGTTTCCGTAGGACCGAGCCCCTTGCCGATCCGTTCGGTGAGCCGCTCGTACCTCTGGGGGACGGACGGAAGGGCGGCGATGCGACCGTGAAATCTCTGTCCGCAGTTCAGTGGGGCGAGGCGGCCTTCTCGACGTGGCGATGCGCACCAGACGGTTGAACTTGACGTCAGATTCAATTATAAAGGTTGGGCGGGGACCACGGTCACATCTCGGGGCCGTGCCCCGGCACCGCACGCCCCGCCACGGAGAGGGTTCGCTGTGAACGTTGCAGAAAGAGTCGCCATCGTCACCGGTGGCGGTGGCGGCATCGGCGGCGCGCTGGTCGCCCGGCTCGCCCGCGAAGGCGCCCGGGTCGTCGTCGCCGACCTCGACGCGGACACCGCGCGGGCGGTATCGGAGAGAGTCAACGCCGACCATCCGGGCAGCACCGTCAGCGCCGGCGCGGACGCGTCGGACACCGCCCAGATCCAGCAGTTGATCGCCCTGGCGGAGAGCGCGTTCGGTCCGGTCGACCTCTACTTCGCGAACGCGGGCATCGGCGGGGCACCGGGCCTCGACGCGGGCGAGCAGGACTGGGACCTATCCATCGACGTGAACCTGCGAGCCCACATCCGTGCGGCGAGGCTGCTGGTGCCGCGATGGCTCGAGCGCGGCGAGGGCTACTTC
The DNA here is from genome assembly GCF_040609575.1 of Streptomyces sp. NPDC004647. NCBI lineage: Bacteria > Bacillati > Actinomycetota > Actinomycetes > Kitasatosporales > Streptomycetaceae > Streptomyces > Streptomyces sp. NPDC004647. The sequence continues at coordinate 7,153 of NZ_JBEXKU010000039.1, forward strand.
GTCAGCACCGCCTCGGCGGCCGGGCTGCTCACCCAGATCGGCTCCGCCACGTATGCCGTCACCAAGCACGCGGCCGTCGGATTCGCCGAATGGCTGAGTGTCACCTACGGCGATCGCGGGGTCCATGTCAGCTGTCTGTGCCCGATGGGGGTGAACACCAGGATGCTGTCCTCCGGGAAGGACTCCGGGGACGTCCTGGGGAGAGCGGCCACGCAGGCCGTCACGTCCGCGGGTGACGTCCTCGAGCCGGCGGAGGTCGCCGACGCCGTCCTCGCCGCGATCGAGGGCGAGCGCTTCCTGATACTGCCGCACACAGACGTTCTGGACATGTACCGGCAGAAGGGCTCGGACTACGACCGGTGGCTGCGCGGGATGCGCCGCTACCAGAGCTCCCTGCTGGCGCAGGCATGACCGGCGCGCCGGGCGAGCTCGTCCTCGCCGAACACCGCGGGCCCGTGCTGGTGCTCACGTTCAACCGGCCCGCCAAGCTGAACGCCTGGACCGACGAACTCGAAGACCGCTACTTCACGCTGCTCGACGCCGCCGAAGACGACCCGGACGTACGCGCCGTCGTGGTCACCGGCGCGGGACGCGGATTCTGCGCCGGCGCCGACCTCCAGCGGTTGCAGGCGGCCGGCGAGGTCTCCGAGGCGGACAGGGCGCGGCGCCGGCCGCGCGACGTGCCGCTGACCCTGCGCAAACCGCTGATCGGAGCGGTGGGCGGGGTGGCCGCGGGCCTGGGCATGGTGGAGGCGCTCTACTGCGACATTCGCTTCGGCTCGCCGTCGGCCCGGTTCACCACGGCATTCGCGCAGCGCGGGCTGATCGCCGAGTACGGGATCTCCTGGCTGTTGCCCCGGCTCGTCGGGCACAGCCGGGCAACGGACCTGTTGCTGTCGAGTCGCATGGTGGACGCCGAGGAGGCACTCCGTATCGGACTCCTCGACCACCTGGTCCCCACCGGCAATGTGGTCGATGCCGCTGTCGCGTACGCGGCTGAGCTCGCGACGCGCTGCTCCCCGGCATCCATGGCCACCATCAAGAGCCAACTGCAGGGCGACGCGGACGGCACCTACGCCGATTCCGTGACCCGGGCGGAAGGCGTCATGCTCCAGGCCTTCCGCGGGGCCGATTTCGTCGAGGGCGTGGCCAGTCACCTCGACAAGCGCCCACCGAGTTTTCCCTCCCTACCCGTCAGGAGTTCAGATGTCCCTGTTTGAGATGTCGGACCGCGCCAGGAAGTACCAGGCGGATCTGCTCGAGTTCATGGATTCGCACATCTACCCCGCTGAGGAGGTGTACCACGAGCAGATGCGTGCGTCGGGTGACCCGCATTTCCACCCGCCGATCATCGAGGAACTCAAGGCGGAGGCGCGCAAGCGCGGACTGTGGAACCTCTTCCACCCGCACGCCGAGTGGGGCCCTGGGCTGACGAACCTCGAGTACGCGCCGCTGGCGGAGATCATGGGGCGCAGTCACATCGCCTCCGAGGCGTGCAACTGCAACGCTCCCGACACCGGCAACATGGAGGTGCTCACGCGGTTCGGCACCGACGAGCACAAGGAGAAGTACCTGGGGCCCCTGCTCGACGGGACGATGGCCTCGGCCTTCGCGATGACCGAGCCGCGTGTCGCCAGTTCCGACGCCACCAATATTGAGTTGCGGATGGAGCGCGACGGTGACGAGTACGTGCTCAACGGCCGTAAGTGGTTCGCGTCCAATGCCCTGCACCGCAATTGCAAGGTGCTCATCGTCATGGGGAAGACCGATCCCACCGCTGACCCGCACCGGCAGCAGTCGATGATGGTCGTCCCGATCGACGCCCCCGGGATCACGGTGATGCGCGGGCTGCCGGTGTTCGGCTACCAGGACCGTGAGGGGCACGCCGAAATCGATTTCACCGACGTCCGGGTGCCGGTCAAGGACGTACTCAAGGGCGAGGGTGAGGGTTTCGCGATCAGCCAGGCCCGGCTCGGGCCCGGTCGTATCCACCACTGCATGCGGGCGATCGGCGCGGCCGAGCGGGCGCTGGAGCTGATGTGTCGGCGTGCGCAGTCACGGGTGACGTTCGGTCGTCCGGTTGCCGACCGGTCCAATGTCCAGGACTGGATCGCGGAAGCGCGTATCGATATCGAGATGATCCGCCTGCTCACGCTCAAGGCCGCGTATCTGATGGACACGGTCGGGAACAAGGAAGCGCGCACCGAGATCGCGGCCATCAAGGTGGCCGCCCCGAACATCGCGTTGAAGATCGTCGACCGCGCGATCCAGGTGCACGGGGGAGCAGGAGTGACCGATGACTTCCCGCTGGCGATGATGTACGCGCAACTGCGGACGTTGCGGCTGGCGGACGGTCCTGACGAGGTCCACAAGCGGGCCATCGCCAAACAGGAACTGCGGCAGTACCGCGACGCCGCCACGGCAGCGGTGGGTTGAGATGGCAGGACTCGATCTCACCGGTCGCACCGCCGTCGTCACCGGCGCCTCGCGCGGTATCGGGCTGGCGATCGCCCAGGCCATCGCCGCCGCCGGCGGAAACGTCGTCCTCACCTCCCGGTCCCAGGAGGCGGCGGACGCCGCCGCGGCCCAGGTCAGGGGAACAGCGGTCGGCGTCGGTGCGCACGCGGTCGACGAAGAGGCGGCCCAGCGCTGTGTGGATCTGACGCTCGAGCGCTTCGGAAGCCTGGACATCCTCGTCAACAACGCGGGGACCAACCCGGCCTTCGGGCCGGTCATCGACCAGGACCACGGTCGGTTCGCCAAGACCTTCGACGTGAACCTGTGGGCTCCCGTCCTGTGGACGGGTCTGGCCATGCGGGCCTGGATGGGCGAGCATGGCGGGGCGGTCGTCAACACCGCTTCGGTCGGCGGCATGGGCTTCGAGGCGAACATCGGGTTGTACAACGCGTCGAAGGCCGCACTCATCCATCTCACGAAGCAATTGGCCCTGGAACTCTCGCCAATGGTTCGCGTCAACTCCGTGGCACCGGGTGTGGTGCGCACGAAGCTGGCGGAGGCTCTGTGGAAGGAGCACGAGCAGGCCGTGTCTGCCTCGACAGCGCTTGGGCGCATAGGGGAGCCTGCCGACATCGCCTCGGCGGTCGCCTTTCTCGTCTCGGACGCCGCGAGTTGGATCACCGGCGAGACCATGGTGATCGACGGCGGGCAGTTGCTCGGTGACGCGCTCCCGTTCAGGCAAGGAGCCGGCATCGGTGTCTAGCGCGGACATCGTCGGAATCGACGCCGGGGCGGTGAGCCGCTGGTTCGAGACCCTCGGCGTCGACTTCGCCGGGCCGTTGACTTTCGACCGGATCGGGCTCGGCCAGTCGAACCTGACCTACCTGGTATCGGACCAGGACGGCGGCAGGTGGGTGCTGCGGCGCCCACCGCTGGGTCGCCTGTTGGCGTCGGCGCACGACGTGGCCCGCGAGGCGCGGATTCTGACCGCGCTGGAGGGCACCGCCGTCCCGACCCCGCGGGTGCTCGGGCTGACCGATGATCCTGCCGTGACCGACCTCCCGCTGCTGCTCATGGAGTTCGTGGACGGCCAAGTCGTCGACAGGATGTCGATCGCGCAGTCGTTGACGCCCGAGCGCCGCCGGGCGATCGGAATGTCGTTGCCGCGGACGCTGGCGAAGATCCACGCGGTCGATCTCGAGGCGACCGGGCTGACCGGTCTGGCCAGCCACAAGCCGTATGCGCAGCGTCAGCTCAAGCGGTGGTCGGGCCAGTGGGAGAGGTCCAGGACCCGCGAGTTGCCCGCCCTCGAGGACCTCACCCGGCGCCTTGTCGCGGCCGTCCCGGAGCAGCGCGAACTGACGCTCGTACACGGCGACTTCCATCTGCGCAACGTCATCACCTCCTACGACAGCGGGGAGGTGACCGCGGCGCTCGACTGGGAGCTGTCGACGCTGGGGGATCCGTTGGCGGACATGGGCAGCCTGCTGGCGTACTGGCCGGAACCGGGGGAGGAGGAGACCGGGGGCGATTTCGCCGCCTCCGTCCTCGAAGGCTTCCCGGACCGTGCCCGGCTCACTGAGGTGTACCTGACCGAAACAGGCCGGGACCCGGCGGCACTGCAATTCTGGCACGTGCTGGGCCTGTGGAAGGTGGCTGTGATTGCCGAGGGCGTGATGAGGCGAGCGATCGATGAACCCAAGAACAAGAGCGCGACAGGCACGCCCACCGTGGAACGTATCGATGCGCTCGTGGACAAGGCATGTCGAATCGCTCGCGAAGCCGGGATCTGAGAAGTATTCAGCGAAGGCGATCGCGATGGGCGCCGTGCGGGGAATCAGATGTTTCCCGGCGGACGGCGCTGTCGGAGCTGCTGAACAGGCACAACGCCAAGATGAAGGAGACCACCGCCCGGACCGGCGACAGCCGGCGCCGACGCTCGCCGCAGCCGGTCGACTCCACGACCTCGTCCGCCGGCCCAGGGCTGATCTCCTCGGTCAACACGCCGAGCCGGACATGCTCTACCGAAACGCCGTTCCGGCGGCACCATCAGCCCGTTCAACGGGACATGACTGTCCTCCGCGATGGCAGACGGCGGGCGGGCGATGGCACACTGAGCGGCCAACGGAGTTCCCTCGCGGACAGCCGGATCTTGGTCGATCTTCTGTCCTACCGGGAATTCCGTTGTTGCGTCCCAGCCTCCGTCGACACGTCACCAGAACCTGCTGCTGGACGGAGAGTTGGCCATCCCGAGCCGAAGAAGCCCCGTTACGGGCTGCTGCACGCAGCAGCCCGCATCACCCGCGGCGGCCGCCGCCTCCACCTGGCCCTGGCGGCATGAGCTGACGAACGCTTTCGTCTGCCTCGCGGCTTTGCCGAGGCCGACCCGCTGTCAGTTCCCTCGAGTTTGCCGCCACTGCCCGTGAGTGCCCGTTCGTTCTGGCACGGATTTGGCACGTTCGACCGGTGTGTGTCACGGCACTGGGGCCAGTTCGGGAACGTGCGGTCTGATCAATCGTTCCCCACGACGTAACCACCCGTGACGTGGAGCGCTGTTGGAGGTAATGTGCGTCGTACACTTTTCGGCCAGCTGGCCGATATGTATCCAGGGAACGTGATGCAGGAACCTTCGATGTTGCCCGCTCATGCCCACCAGGAGCCGATGTCAGTCGGCTCCCAAGCGTGGCATGTCCCGGACGATCTGGGCGGTCGTGGCAAGGCGGCTGAGCGCCACATGGTGCTACTCGCGGTGTTGCCTGCCGGGTTGGTCGCGATCACGGGAGCCGCAGCCGCTGCTCTCCTGTTCACCGCGGGTGTGGGCCACGTCGACAAGGGCGCCTTCTGGGGGCTGCTCACGGGCGCGCTGCTGCTCATCTGCGGGATCCTCACGGGCGCGGGGTACTTCGCCTCAGCGAAGGCGCGGTCCGTCGAGCGCCGCTATACCGAGCTGAGCTGCTTCGCAGCACGCGGCCAGGCCGAACTGGCGAAGTTGCGGCAGCAGACAGAGCGTGGCCAGCAGCTGATAGAGCGTCAGCGGAATCAGCAGAACCGATTCCCCGGGGCGACGGGGGATGCGCTGGACCGGCTCGGGCACGAGGTCGCATCCGCCCAGCGCGCTGCCGAGGCGACTGTGGCGGAGACCGCGGCAGGGGCGCGCGGCGGCGTGCAGTTCGAGGTCTTCGCCAATCTGGCCCGAAGGCTGGAGTCCCTGGTGCACCGCGAGATCGGGCTGCTGGACGACCTGGAGAACGAGGTCGAGAACCCGGACTTGCTCAAGGGCCTGTTCCATGTGGATCACCTGGCTACCCGTATCCGGCGATACGCCGAGAATCTCGCCGTGCTCGGCGGCGCCGTCTCCCACCGCCAGTGGACCCGACCGGTCAGCATGAGCGATGTGCTGCGTTCCGCGGCTGCCGAGATCGAGCAGTATTCGCGGGTCAAGATGGTGCCTCCGGTAGACGGCACGGTGAGCGGGCACGCGGTCGTCGACGTGGTCCACCTGCTGGCGGAGCTGGTGGAGAACGCCACGGTGTTCTCCCCTCCCCAGACCCAGGTGCTGCTGCGTGCCGAGCACGTCACCGCCGGGCTGGCGGTCCAGGTCGAGGACCGTGGTCTGGGCATGACGTCCACTGAGCGGAACCAGCTGAATTCCCTGCTCGCTTCCCCTGACGGGATCGCTTTGGGCGAGCAGCTCCAGGACGGTCGGATCGGCCTGTTCGTGGTCTCCGCGCTTGCCCGGCGGCACGGTATCGCCGTACAACTTCAGAGCAATATCTACGGCGGTACGGAGGCGGTGGTGGTGCTGCCGCATGAGCTGTTGGGCCGGCGTCCGGATGTGGCGGAACCACAGCAACAACCGTCGGGCGTCGCTCCCCCCGCCCCTCATGGACACCCCGACGAATCGGCGGAGCAGACGCGTGCGCGGGACACGCCCATCGCTCGAGGCGCGGAACCCGCACCGGTGGCCGAACCGCCAATCGCCCCCGTCGCGGCCCCCACGCCGGGAGAGGATCGCCCCCTGCTGCCGAAGCGCCGCCGTCAGGAACACCTCTCCCCGGAATTGCGGCAACCCCCTCACGCTGCCGTGGCGTCGAAGGATGTCGAGCACGATGCCGGCCTGATGGCCGCATTCCAGACCGGCATCCGCCTGGCCGAAGAAGCCAAGGAAACGGAGACCTCCCCGTCCCGTGGCGAACATACGCGGCCAGACCCGGCCCCCTAGCAGTTTCACGTCATTGAGGAGAAGTACACGATCGTGGTGAGCGAAGATCTTTCTTGGCTGTTGAGCGGCCTTGTGCAGCGCGTACCGCATACGCGGAGCGGACTGCTGTTGTCCTCGGACGGTCTGGTGATGGCCTCGGACGGACTGGACAAAGACGCAGCGGATCATCTGGCGGCCCTCTCCAGCGGGCTGTACTCGCTGGCCCGCAGCGCAGGCAAGCGATTCGACGACGGCGGTGATGTGCAGCAGATCGTGACCCAACTCAGCAGCTCGCTCCTCTTCGTCTCCGCGGCCGGGCAGGGTGCCCTGTTGGCAGTGCTCGCCGGGCGCGAGGCGGATGTGTCGGTGCTGGGCTACGAGATGACGATGATGGTCAAGAGCGTCCGCCCGCACCTGGGGGCCGCTCCCCGTCAGTCGGTGGGGCAGTGACAGATGCCGGACGACTCGGACGATCCGGATGGGCGGTTGCTCGACGATGCCGTCGGGCGGCTGGTCCGGCCGTACACCGTCAGTGACGGACGCACCAGACCAACCTGCCACTTCGACTTGATGACCATGGTGGTGGCCACCGGTACCGCGCTTCGGAGCGGTCTCGGACTTGATCACACACATGTACTCGAGCTGTGCCGGACGCCGGTCACGGTGGCTGAGATCGCGGGGCACACACGCATGCCCGCAACAGTGATCAAGGTGCTGCTGTCCGACTTGGCGGAGCGTGGCGCGGTCGCCACACGGCGCTTCGACCTGGGAACACAGGGGCCATGTGTTACCCCCGATATAGATCTATTGGAGGCGTTGCGGGATGGGCTCCTCAAACGACTCTGAGGCACCCGGCGCCGACTCCCTTCCGATGGGGATCAAGATTCTGGTCGCCGGGGGTTTCGGGGTGGGCAAGACCACCTTTGTGGGAGCGGTCAGCGAGATTGAGCCGCTGAGCACGGAAGAGCTACTGACCGAGGTCAGTGCTGCGACGGACAGGCTGGACGGGGTGGAGAACAAGGCCACCACCACGGTCGCGATGGACTTCGGCCGGATCACCATCAGCCCCGACCACGTGCTCTATCTGTTCGGCACGCCCGGCCAGGAGCGCTTTTGGTTCATGTGGGACGAGATGTCAGCCGGGGCACTTGGTGCGATAGTGCTCGCCGACACCCGTCGGCTGGACCACAGTTTCGCGGCGGTTGACTTCTTTGAAGCGCGTGGCATCAGATTCCTCGTCGCGGTCAATGAGTTCGAAGGGGCGCACCACTATCAGCCGGAAGAGGTGCGGGCGGCGCTGGACCTCAAGCCCGAAGTGCCGGTGGTCCTGTGTGATGCTCGCCTGTCCAGCTCGGGTATTCGGATTCTACTTTCCCTCGTTCAGCATCTGATCAGTTCAAGGAGTCCCCATGACAGAAATGGTGTACAAATCTCCCTTCGGGGGGGAGATAGCGATCGCCGTGCGTCATCTGCTTCTCCCTCCGGAGGACCCTGAGGCACAGGCCCGGGCGCTCCGGCTTCGGGAACTGGGGATTGAAGACAAGCCCGTTCCGGAGTTCGATGAATTCGCGCGTGAACTGGCGCAGCGCACCGGGGGGTGCTACGCGGGCGTCAACTTCTTCGTCGACGAGAACCGTCAGTACTTCGCGGGCTTGTACAGCGCGGCCTCCGACACAACCGTGGAGCTGGAGTCCCCCCTTCTCGAGGACCCCGTGCCCGGTCGAGTGATGCCTCGTGACTTCGACATAGGTTTCTGCCCGCATGTGGTCAGGCGGCGCAAGGCTCTGGTCCTGGAGGACGTCCGCGACTATCCACGTTATGCCGGGAATCACGTGATCGATGCAATCGGAATCCACTCCTATCTGGGAGCGCCGCTGATCGACCGCACGGGCATGGTGCTGGGCACGATCTGTGTAGTGGACCAGGATCCGCAGCCCTGGGGTCACCAAGGGCTGGAGACCATCAAGACGATGGCGGCTGAACTGGTGGAGCGCATCGAGCGGTCGGAGCACGGTTAGTGAGGGAGCCTGCTTGAAGGGGCCTGTGTAGGGCAGATGAGGCGCGCTGGGGAGGCCGTCGAGGCAAAGGCGCCCAAGGGTGGTCATGCGCCGGTCTTCCTCTATGATCCGGCACCGACCAGCCCTTCGGGCAACCAGGTTTCGCCCAACGGCATCGTCAAGACTGCCAGAGGCAGGAACATCTTTGACGGCCTCGACCAGCGGTGGACACAGGTGACTGGGAGTCCGTCGCAAAGGCCGAACCCGAAGTCATCATGATCCTCGACTACGGTGATCTGCCCGCGAAGAAGAAGATCGACTTCCTGAGGAAGTCCCTGTGGGTGCCCGATACTCGGCCGCCCTATGCGACCTGGGTGTATTCGTGGATCACTCCGCCGAGTCGGTCATGGCGGATGACTCTGTCTTCGGGATGGCCTGGGGGTGCGGCGCGACGAGCGCCCACACCCGGCCGGTGCCGGGAACGGGTGCCGGTTGCGCCTGCGGACCGACCGCGCCATGGACGCGAACTGCGCGCACCGGTGTCAGCGGGCGGTCCGGGGAGCCGGATCCGTTGCGGGATGCGACGACCTCGGCGAAGCCCCGGAGCGGGACGATGCCCCAGCCTGCCCGGGTCGGAAAGAACTCCCAGTAGCGGAAGGACTCGCCGAGCGCGGCGTAGGTGACGTTGTCGGCGGTGAGGCCGACCCGGTCGACCCGCAGCAGCGCCTCGCCGTCCCGGATCTCCGGGACCAGCGCGTCGACCAGTTCGGCGGTCGACAAGTCATCGCGGGCGACGAGTAGATTCCAGCCGCTGGAAGTGGCGGAGGTGTCCATAGGCCGGAACGTAATTGAATCCGGGTTCGGATTCAATACTCGGCTAGGATGCGGCGCATGCCCTCGCCCGACCCTTCAGCCTCCGAGCCCGTAGCACCCCGGCGCACCCGTCGTGGGATCCGTACCAGGGACGCCCTCGTCGCCGCAGCCCGGCGGACCTTCGAACGGGACGGCTACCTGGACGCCAGGATCGTCGACATCGCGGCCGAGGCCGGCGTCGCCACCGGCAGCTTCTACACGTACTTCGCCTCCAAGGACGATGTCTTCGCCGCCGTTCTGACGGAGCTACAGGACGAGATGCTGCACGCGGGAGTCAGTGGCGGCAGTCGCCGGGAGCTGCGCCGCGGGGTGGAGGAAGCCAACCGCGCCTACCTGGAGTCCTATCGGCGCAACGCGGCGCTGATGGCCGCCATGGAGCAGGCCGCTGCCGTGGACCGGCGGTTCCTGCAGCTGCGGCTGCGGCGGTCGCAGGCGTTCATCGAGCGCAGCGCCGCAGCGATCACCCGCCTCCAGGAAGCCGGCCTCGCCGACCCGGCGCTCGACCCGGCAGTCACCGCTCGGGCCCTCAGCGCCATGGTGAGCCGCATGGCGTACGTGACCTTCGCCGCCGACCAGCCCGTGCCCTTCGAGACGCTGGTGGAGACCCTCACCCGGCTCTGGATGAACGTACTGCGCATGCCCCAGGAGTGATCCTCTGCCCGCTGGGCTCTGCGATGTCTATGATCCGAGTCACTGCGGCCACCTCCTTACGGGGGCTCGGATCCGCCGTTTTCCGACGCCGGGGCGCCTTGTCGGGTTGAACGGGTGCACCCCCCGACAGCTCGACGAAGTGGGGCGGGAGTACGGCAGAAGTGGTCCTCGGAAGACGTGGTGGCGCCCTGGGCGATGCGGTCGGCGGTGCGGCCCGTGGCGGGCTGCGCTACCCATGGCCCGCTTCCGCAACGGACCACCGGGCGGCCCCGATGTGATTGAGCCGTGGTGGACTACCGCCGCGTCGGCCAGTCCTCGTGCCGGGCGGGGTCATGGGAACGCGGGCATGATCGTGTCGTGGATCAGGCGGAGCTGGTGGTTCACGTCGGCCACGCCCTCGAGGTCGCGGCCGGTGAAGGCTTTGACGAGGCTGCGGTCGGTGATGGCGCAGATCACGTGGTTGACACCACTGGGGGCGATCTCCCGCTGTACCTTTTCCAGACACTCCTGCGGAGTGCCCGCGATGGAGAGGCGTTCGGCGATCTCGGGTGTGGTCAGCTCGATGCCGCGGGCGAGGTCACCGGTGGCGATGGCGTCGATGATCGGCTTGAGTTCGCCGGGGTCCACCCCGTTGCGGCGCAGCTGCTCCTCGGGCATCGAGGAGGCGTAGATGCCGACCATGCTGCGTGCCGCGTCCTTGGCGGTCGCGGAGTCGGGGCCGGTAGCGAAAACGACCCAGGCGCCGATGTCGAGTGACCGCCAGTCCTTGCCTGCCCGCTCGGCTCCGGCCCGGATGTGTCGTACTGCGTAGTCGTATGCCTCGCGGGTGTAGCTCAGCGCGTGGTGGCAGCCGTCGGACAGTTCCCCCGCTGCCTCGAAGGACCTGGGGCCGCGCATCGCCCCGAGTTTGAGCGGAACATGGGCCTGGACCGGGCGGGCGAAGGTGAACAGCCCGCGGTAGGTGAAGAATTCGCCGTCGTATGTGATGGTGCCGTCGTCGAGGAGCGTGCGCACCACGTGCAGGGCCTCTTTGACGCGGGACAGTGGCCGGGTACGAGCCCAGTCGATGCCGTACTGCGCCAGCAGCCCGAAGTTTCCGCTGGACAGGACTGCTTCCGCGCGCCCGTCGGACAGCTCGTCGAGGGTGGCCAGGGCCTGGGCGATCAAGGTGGGTTCGCGGAGGGTCACGGGGGAGACGCTCGGGCCCAGCCGGATTCGGCGGGTCTGGCCGGCGGCCGCGGCGAAGAGCAGCCACAGATCTTTGTGCCATGTCTCGTCGGCGGCATAGCAAGCGTGGAAGCCGAGTTCGTCGGCGAGCCTGATCGATGCCAGGGACTCCTGGAGTGGGTAGTCGGGGAGTAGGGCATAGCTGAACTTCACGGGCGTCACCTTCCGAAGTGGAATGAGGCGGTACCGGTCGTCGAGCCTGATTCCTCCTATGAGGGGCCCCTTCGAGGGTGTGGACAGCGTCCTCATCTGTCCAGAGTGCGTGGGCGGTTGAGCCCCGGGGCCCGCGCCTCGTCGGCGGGGCGTCCTGCCCACTGGGCCCCGACGAGCTGTCCGATGGGGTATCCGGTCCGCGACCCAAAACCGAGCCGACGATGCTCTGTTGCTCCGCCTTCGGCCGGCGGCCGTAGCCGGCGACAACGGCGGGCACGGGCTCGAAAAACGCTCCCGGACCGGCTTGGACTGCATCTGCTGTACCAGACGGCACATTGAACGGAATGCGTCAGACCGTCAGGATCTCTCGGAATCCTCCGCGGACGCGGCAACCCGGGCGTGCAGTGCCGTGAGACCGTCGAGGAACATGTCAAGAGCGAGTTCGAAGCTGTCCTGGTCGATCTCGTCGGCACGCTCGCGCAAACGGTAGGCCCCGGCCAGGTGCGGGTATCGGTCGACGTAGACCTGGATATCGTCGTCGAATCCTCCGGCGAAGGAGCTCATCGCGGCACCGACCACCAGGTACTTGGTCGAGGCTCCGATCATCGTGGCGTACCGGGGAGCCCAGCCTCCGGCCACCAGACCGCCATGTACGGTGTCGGCGCGCCGCAAGGACGCTTCACGATGTGCCGGTCCATAGGCCAGGAACGGAACTATGTTGGGATGAGCGGCCAGCGCAGCGCGATAGGACCGTGCCCAGGACGCCACTCCATGACGCCAGTCGCCGGTCTCGAAGCCCGAGACATCGACGCTCGCCATGATGGTGTTCGCGACTTCGTGGAGGACATCGTCCTTGGTCTTCACATGCTCATAGAGCGAAGAGATCTGGACCCCGAGGCTTCGGGCGAGCTTGCGCATCGACAGCTCGGCGAGCCCTTCCTCGTCCACGATGGCCAGCGCCGAGGTGCAGATACGGTCCCGGCTGAGGATCGGTTTGGTCGGCCGGCCCACCGATGCACCCCCAGGTCGTCTCGCGGTCGGTCACCCGCAGTGCCCAGCTTCTGACCTCACCTTACACGCAGGGTCAGCGTGGGAACGTCACTCGAACAGGGACCGACGCGGGCCACGGCGTGCCCCTCCTGCGGTCCGCGGTCCGAACCGGAGGCAGGGCCGGCACGGCGGACCGGGGCGCCTGGAGTCACGCCGGGCCGGAGGCCAGGGGCCCCGTTGCGGGGCCACGGAAAGGTAACGGGGTGCCGCTCTGCATCCAGTGGCGCAGCCCACGAGTTGGTCCGGTTCGAGGCCGGGGGAGTGCACACCCGCAATGACGGCCACCGCACGCCCCCGAGCACTTGGTCGTACTCGGAGCATCGCGCGGTGGCCGCCCCGTTGTCGACAACCCACCGGGGTTGAAAGCGACGGCTATTCCGACGGATCGCGGACCGGCTTGATCCGCCACAGCGACAGCAGGGCGACGGCCGCCATCACTGCGATGTATATGGAGATCGACATCGAAGTGTGCGTGGTCTCCAGCAGCAGAACCATCAGGAACGGTGCCAGACCACCGCCGAGCACCGCGGCGATCTGGTAGCCGAGGGAGGCGCCGGAATAGCGCACCTCGGCGCTGAACATCTCGGCGAACAGCGCCGCCTGCGGACCGTACGCCACCGACAGGCACAGGACGCCCCCGACCAGGGCCAGGACGACGAGCGGGAACTGCTTGGTGTCGACGAGCTGGAACATCGGGAACGCCCAGATACCCAGGGCCACGACCCCGGCAGCGTAGACGCGGCGACGGCCCACGCGGTCAGAGAGCGCCGCGAAGAACGGGAGTGCGACGAGCTGGGCGGCATTGCCCAGCAGCACGGCAGTGAGCACGGTGCTCTTGCTCATTCCCAGGTGCCTGGTGCCGTAGTCGAGCATCCCGGTGACCAGCAGGTAGAAGGACGCGTTGACGACGAGGAACGAGCCGGCTGCGAGAAGGATCTGCTGGGGCTGGGAGCGCAGCACCTCCAGCACCGGCGAGCGCCGCCGGGTTTCCTTGCTCTCGGCCAGCCGCTCCTCCGCGCGTTGGAACGCCGGCGTCTCCTCCAGCCGCTTGTGGACGAACATGGCGAGCGCGATCATCACAACGCTGAAGACGAACGGCACCCGCCATCCCCACGCCTCGAAGTCGTCCTTGGCGACCACGCTGGTGATGAAGAGGAAGGTCAGATTGCCGAGGATCAGGCCGATCGGTACGCCGAGCTGCACAAAGCTGCCGTACAGTCCTCTCCGCCCGGGCGGTGCGTACTCGGTCGCGACGAGCATCGCACCGCCCCACTGCCCTCCGACCGCCAGGCCCTGGGCGAAGCGGAGCAGCGCCAACATGATGGGTGCAGCGATCCCGATCATGGAGAAGGTGGGCAGCAGACCGATCAGCGTGGTCGCCGCGCCCATGATGATCAGTGTCGCCACCAGAACGGGTTTGCGGCCGAACTTGTCGCCGTAGTGGCCGCAGACGATGCCCCCGAGCGGGCGCGCGGCGAAGCCGATGGCGAAGGTCGCGAAAGCCGCGAGCACTCCGGCCACGGGGCTGAACGACGGGAAGAACTTTGTGCTGAACACGAGCGCGGCGGCCGTGCCGTAGATGAAGAAGTCGTACCACTCGATGGCGGAGCTGGCCATGGCGGTGAGGGCTGCACGGCGCACCTCGGAGCGCGGAACCGCTGCTGTATCGATTGGTTTCTGCGGGTCTGTCCTGGGGCTCTGAACAGTCATGGGGCGACGGTCCTTTCGGTGGCTCGGGGGGTGGCCTGCTGGATGAACTGCCGACGCAGTTCCCGCTTGAGCACCTTGTGGCTGGGGCCAAGCGGCAGACGGTCGACGACCTCGACGCGACGGGGGTACTTGTGGCGGCCCAACCGGTCGCGGGTCCACGCGATGAGGGCGTCAGGATCGATGCGGCGGCCGGAGCGCGGCACGACAACGGCGCAGATCTCTTCGCCGCGTTCGTCGTCGGGGATGCCGATGACGGCTGCCTCGGCGATGTCGGAGTGGCGCGTCAGGGCTTCTTCGACCTCACGGGGGTAGACGTTGAACCCACCGCGGATGATGAGATCCTTCTTGCGGTCGACGACCGAGAGAAACCCGTCGGCATCCTTGCGCCCGATGTCGCCGGTACGGAACCAGCCGTCGACGATGGCGGCGTCGGTGGCCTCCGGGTCACCGAGATAACCGGCCATGACGTTGTGACCGCGAATGACGATCTCGCCCGTCTCGCCGTGCGGCAGCAGCTCGATGCAGCCCTCGATATCGGCGTCGGCGATCTCCACCTCAACGCCCCACAGGGGATGGCCGACGGTGCCCGGCCGCGTCCCGTACCCGGACTGGTTGACACTCGCCGTCGGAGAGGTCTCGGACAGTCCGTAGCCCTCGTACACGGTGGTGGTGAAGGTCTTCTCGAAGCGCTCGAGCACCGCGACCGGCAGTGACGCGCCACCTGAGATGCACATGGCCGGCTGCGGGAGCTCCGGCTGACCGGTCGCGCTGTCCAGGAGCCGGATGAACATCGTCGGTACGCCGTAGAATGCAGTGACCGCTTCGTCCCGCATGAGGGCGATGGCGCCGTCCGGATCGAACCGCGGCTGCAGCACGAGCGTTGCGCCCACCCGGAAGGTCGCGTTCATGGCCACGGTCTGGCCGAAGGTGTGAAACAGCGGCAGGCAGCCGAGCACGACGTCGTCAGGGCGCAGCCCATTGGCATCGTAGGCATTGACAGTCGCGTTCATGACCAAGTTGAAGTGGGTGAGCACGGCACCTTTGGGGCGCCCTGTGGTGCCGGAGGTGTAGAAGATCACGGCTGGGTCGTCGGTATCCCGAGTGGTGTACGTACGCAGAGGGTCGGCCGGACGCGCGAGTGCGTCCAACGACCCGCTGTTGTGACGGTCCCCGAGGGGCAGGACGGAGATCCCCGCCGTGTGCGCAGCCTTCCGGCCGAGATCGAGGTGGCTCACCTCAGCGACGAGCGTTCGGGCGCCGGAGTGCTGGAGGATGTACGCGGCTTCGTCGGCGTTGAGCAGCGTCGGCACCGGCACGACGACACCGCCGAGGGCCAGGATGGCGTAGTAGGTGCGAACGAAGTCCGCCGTATTGGGGCACAGCAACGCCACACGGTCATCGGGGCGCACGCCCTGCTCCCGTAGCGCGGCGGCGTAGCGCAGGGCCTCGGCCCACAACTCGCCATAGGTCAGGCGGACGCCGCCTTCGACCAGCGCGAGACTGTCGGGGGAGCGACGGGCGGGTTCGGCGAGCGTCGCCGCGAGCGACAAGGCTGTCATAAGGTCTCCTGCCATCACACAAGAGCGCTGACATGGGTCAGCGAAGGACTGGCGGACATGGGTCCTGGGCGCCGAGCGGCGGCCTGACGAAGCTCGGAGCGCCGTATGCGGGTGGTTCGGCGAGTCGGCTACGCCGGTCGGGTGCAACAGATGAACACGAGGGGACGGGTTCGGTTGCGGCGCGGGTAAGGGCCGTGGACCGCGCTCTGTGGGCGTCCGGCAGCACTCGGAGGTGGCCGATCATCGTTCGGTTGTTGCCGCAGCGTAAACCGATCGTCGATCGGTTACAAGGGGCGGCCGTCGATGTAGCCGTTTGCCGCCGAACACCTGGATCGCCAGGTTGGAAGCCCTGACGGCGGTTTCGCCGGCGAACAGCTTCGCCATCGACGCCTCGGTCCCGAACCGCTCGCCGCGCTCGATGAGATCGGCGACCCGCCACACCAGCAGCCGGGCGGCGTCGGTCTCCACCGCCATGTCGGCGAGCATCTCCTGGACGAGCTGGTATCCGGCGATGGGGCGGCCGAACTGCTCGCGCTCACCGGCGTACCGCAAGCTCGCCTCCAAGGCCGCGCGCGATGCCCACGCACCCGGCCGCCACTGACAAGGGGGCGACCACGAGACCGCCAAGACCTACGGACAAGGCCCGGCCCTGGGGAGCCGGACACATCCGGATCCTGGAGTCACGGTGCGTGCACGCCCCAGCCGGCGGTGGCGTACGGCGCGCTCGGGGGGGCGGCCCCCTTCACAGCGGGCGCGACACGGACTACAGTCCCCAAAAACTTGCAGTGCTAGTTTAACTCGGCGCGCCTGCCTCTCAGCGCGCTCCATTGCACCCGACCGCGAGGTGTACCCCCATGGATCTTGAACTCACACCGGAGCAGGCGGCCGACGCGACCTGGCCAACGGCCCGATGTCGTTTACGACGGGCTGTGTCGGCATGGTCTGGGCCGGCCTGGAGGCGGCCGTGCGGCACGCGGGGGAGCGCAAGCAGTTCGGCACGCCGATCGCCGGGCACCAGCTGCTCCAGAAGATGATCGAGGACACTGCCGTCGCCCTCGGCGCCGCCCGGCTGCCGACCTGGCGGGTCGCCGACCACATCGGCCTCGGGCTGCCTTGCGCCGCCGAGCCCCGGTGGCGCAGTTGTACCCCGAGCGAGGCCGCGGAGCGTTGCGCGAACAACGCGCTCCAAATCTTCGGCGGCTAGGAATGCACCGACAAGTACCCGGTGGGCAAGCCGCCGCACGACGCCCGCGAGATGACCCTTCCAAGAGGGCACCAGCCAGATCCACAAGCGTTCATCGCAGTTGCCTTCACCGGTGTAACTCCATCGGTCGAGCTGCCCGTTCCACACCCACCACCGCCCGCCCAACCAGGAGTCCCCGTGCGCCCCGTGTACTTCGCCGCCGCCCGCCGCACCCCCATCGGTCGGCTGCGTGGCGCCCTGTCCACCGTCCGCCCTGACGATCTCGCCGCAACCGTCCTCAAAGGCCTGCTCGCCGATGTGCCCGCCCTGGACCCGGTCCGCATCGACGACGTCTATTGGGGCGCCGCCAACCAGGCCGGCGAGGACAACCGCAATGTCGCCCGGATGGCGGTGCTGCTGGCCGGCCTGCCGGAGTCCGTGCCCGCAGCCACGGTCAACCGGCTGTGCGCCTCGGGCATGGAGGCGGTCACCTCCGCCGCGCGGACCATCGCCGCAGGCGAAGCCGAGGTGGTGGTGGCCGGCGGCTCGGAGTCGATGAGCCGCGCCCCCTTCGTACTGCCCCGCCCGGACGAGGCGCTGCCGCACAAGATCGAGACGTATGACACCCGGCTCGGCTGGCGGCTGACCAACCCGCGTATGCACCAGCTGCACGGCGTGCTCTCCATGGGCGAGACCGCCGAGGAGGTCGCCGAGCGCTATGGTGTCGGCCGCGAAAGGCAGGACACTTTCGCGCTGCGCAGCCACCGGCGCGCCGCCGCCGCCCGCAAGGACGGCCTTTTCGACGCCGAGATCCTGCCCGTCACCCGGCCCGACGGGGTTGTCGTCGCCGCGGATGAGGGTATCCGCGACGACACCACCGCCGAGCGACTCGCATCCCTCAAACCGGTCTTCCGCCGGGACGGCAGCGTCACCGCGGGCAATGCCTCCCCGATGAACGACGGCGCTGCCGGGCTGCTGCTGGTCAGCGAGGAGGCGCTGCGCGAGCTGGAGCTGGAGCCGCTGGGCCGTTACGCCGCCGGCGCCAGTGCCGGGGTCCACCCCGACACCATGGGCATCGGCCCGGTCCCCGCCACCCGCAAGGTGCTGGCCCGGCTCGGCTGGGACATCGCGGACATCGAGGAGGCCGAGTTCAACGAGGCATTCGCCGCCCAGGCACTGGCCTGTATGGACCAGTTGGGCATCGACGGGGAGCTCGTCAACCCGACCGGCGGTGCCATCGCGCTCGGCCACCCCCTCGGTTGCTCCGGTGCCCGCATCCTCACCACTTTGCTGCACCGTATGCGCCGCACCGGCGCACGCCGCGGGCTGGCCACCATGTGCGTCGGCGTCGGCCAGGGCAGCGCCGTGGTCATCGACCACGGCTGACACCCACCCCTCACAGGCGCCGATGGGAGAACGTTCATGAGCAGGTTCGGCTCCGCACCCGAGGAGCACCAGCGGCTGGCCGCCGAGCGCACGCCGCTCCGCCGCGTCGGGCAGCCGGAAGAGGCTGCCGCCGTGGTCGCCTTCCTCGCCAGCGACGACGCCTCGTACGTCAGCGGCCAGACCCTGTACGTCAACGGCGGAGCCCGCTGAGTGTCCTCGCCCGCCGCGGCCGGCTGCGCGCCGCGTTCCGGACCTTCGGGACCGTGAACCCCGGTGGGCAGCAGCCTGACCGCCCTGCTCACGGCGAACCCGGAGCTCGCGGTGACCCGGAGCAGGACGCCCACCGAGCTCCGGGCCGACCCCGTCCGCTCTGCCGGGTTCAGCCGCCCCTCGGGTCTGCGCCGCCGGCCGTTCCCCACCCCCACCCGCCGAGTCGACGTCGGCGTGTCCCAATTGATCACGTAAGGAAGCCCGATGAGCACCAGCCGTACGCTCGCGCCGTTCGACCCGATTGATCCGCTGGGCCTGGACTCCCAGCTCTCCGAGGACGAACGGGACGTCCGCGACACCGTCCGGAAGTTCTGTGCGGAACACGTGACCCCCTACGTCGCGGACTGGTTCGAGGCCGGTGATCTGCCGACCGCGCGTGAACTCGCCCAGGAGTTCGGCAGGCTCGGCCTCCTCGGCATGCACCTCGAGGGCTACGGGTGCGCCGGCGCGAGCGCGGTGCACTACGGTCTGGCTTGCCTGGAACTGGAGGCCGCCGACTCGGGGATCCGCTCGATGGTCTCCGTGCAGGGCTCCCTGGCCATGTACGCGATCTGGGCGCACGGTTCCGAGGAGCACAAGCAGGAGTGGCTGCCGCGCATGGCCGCGGGCGAGGCCATCGGGTGCTTCGGCCTGACCGAACCCGACTCCGGTTCCGACCCCGGCTCGATGACGAGCAGGGCGCGGCGCGACGGCACGGACTGGGTCCTGAACGGCCGCAAGATGTGGATCACCAACGGCAGCATCGCCGACGTCGCCGTGGTCTGGGCGTCCACCGAGGACGGAATCCGCGGTTTCGTCATTCCGACCGACACTCCTGGGTTCAGCGCCCACAAGATCAAGCACAAGCTCTCCCTGCGCGCGTCGGTGACCAGCGAACTGGTACTGGACGACGTCCGGTTGCCCGACAGCGCGATGCTGCCCGAGGCGAAGGGGCTTTCGGGACCACTCAACTGCCTGAGCGAGGCGCGGTACGGGATCATCTGGGGCGCCATGGGCTCCTCCCGGTCCGCCTGGCAGGCCGCACTCGAATACGCCCAGCAGCGCACGCAGTTCGGCAAGCCGATCGCCGGCTTCCAGCTCACCCAGGCCAAGCTCGTCGACATGGCGGTGGAGCTGCACAAGGGCCTGCTGCTGGCCCTGCACCTCGGTCGTCAGAAGGACACGGTCGGCCTGCGACCCGAGCAGGTCAGCTTCGGCAAGCTCAACAACACGCGCGAAGCGCTGGGGATCTGCCGGACCGCGCGCTCCATCCTCGGTGGCAATGGCATCTCACTGGAGTACCCGGTGATCCGGCACATGGTGAACCTCGAAACGGTGCTGACCTACGAGGGCACGGCCGAGATCCACCAGCTGGTGCTCGGCCAGGCGTTCACGGGGCACAACGCGTTCCGCGGATAGGCCATCACGCGGGCGGCACCACCGGCTCGCGTATACGTCCGTACAGGACTTATCTCAATGAAGAGAGGGTTCCCGATGACCGCAACCGTCAGCTTCGCAGACACGGAGATCGCCCCCGAGGAGCTTGATGCGCGGGCCCGCAAACTGGCCGGCGGAATGGCCGCCCTGGGGCTGCGCGAGGGCGATGTGGTCGCGGTGCTCCTGCGCAACGACCCCGTCTACGTGGACATCATCCTGGCCTGCCGGATCGGCGGGTTCTCCTACTGTCCCCTCAACTGGCATTTCACGCCGTCCGAAATCGGCTACATCATCCAGGACTCCGGCGCCCGGGTGGTGATCGGCCACGCCGATCTGCTCAACGCGGCACGCGCCGCTCTGCCCCACGGCGTCACCACACTCGCCGTCGCGGGCGATGCCGGCGGGGAAGCGGTCGAGTATGAGAAGTGGCTGGTACATCAGCCGGATTACAGCGGTCCGGTCGTGGCACCGCGCGGGCACATGGCCTACACCTCGGGCACGACGGGACGGCCCAAGGGTGTGGTCCGCGCTCCCATACCCCTGGGGGCAGTGGAGTTGTACCGGAGGCGGTCCCTCGAGGTGATGGAAGCCAGTTTCGGGGTGCGGGCAGGTTGCCGTGCCCTCATACCGGCTCCGCTTTACCACAGTGCGCCGAGCGGCTTCGCGCAGTGGACGAGCCAGATCGCCGACACCCTCGTCATCGCGCCTCGCTTCGACGCCGAGCAGACGCTCGCCCTGATCGAGCGTCACCGCGTCGACACCTTGTACTGCGTCCCGACCATGTACGTCCGCCTGCTGAAACTGCCGCGCAGAGTGCGTGAGCGCTATGACCTGTCCTCGCTGCGGTTCGTCGGATCCACGGGCGCGCCCTGTGCTCCGGAGGTGAAGAAGGCGCTGATCGACTGGCTCGGTCCGATCGTGCACGAGACCTACGCCTCCAGCGAGAGCGGCTGGATCACCGTGATCGACTCGAAGGAGGCGCTTGAGCGTCCCGGCAGTGTCGGCCGTCCGGTCGGCGAGGCGCGGATCCGTGTCGTCTCCCCGGACGGCGTGGACTGTCCCCCCGGTGAGACCGGGATCATCTACGTGCGGCAGCCCGCGTACACGGACTTCACATACCGGAATCAGCCCGATGCGCGTGAGCGCGTCGCTCTGGACGACCTGATCACCCTCGGGGACATGGGCTACCTCGACGCGGACGGTTACCTCTACATCTGCGATCGCGCGGTGGACATGGTGATCTCCGGCGGAGTCAACATCTATCCGGCCGAGATCGAGAACGCGATCCTCGGGCAGCCCGGTGTGCTCGACTGCGCGGTGTTCGGTGTGCCCGACCCGGAATTCGGCGAGCGGCTGCACGCCCTGGTGCAACCGGAGCGCGATGCTGTGATCGACCCGGGGGAGCTCGGCCGGGCCCTGCGCGCCACGCTCGCCGGATTCAAGGTGCCGCGGAACATCGAGATCGTCGACGACCTGCCGCGCGACGACAACGGCAAGATCGCCAAGCGTCGCATCCGTGCGCATTACGCGGAGCCCGAGGCGCGACAGGCCTGACGGTCCCGCCCAATTCCCGCCACCGCATCATCCCTGCCCACCGGAGGCGAGTTGCCCTGCTGTCCGGCCTTCCCCGCCCTCCCCGCGACCATCGGGGAGACACCGCCGGTGTCGGTGGTCGCGCACATGAGCACGTGCTGCGCCGCATCCGCCAGGAGGTGGTGCTGGGGCAGCGCAGCGCGAGGGCCCTCGGGCGGCCGTCCAACTCGGTGACGAGGTAGGAGCGGTCGGGAGCCTGAGGATCTCGCCAGCCGAGGCAGTCCAGGTCGTCCCAGGGGCGGTCGGCCAGGTCGCGCGGGACAGGCAGGCGTTTCGCCGCGCCCTTGGTGCAGTTCACGAACGCGGTACGGATCTCTCGTTCAGTCAGCGGCTTCTCAAAGAGAGGCCAATTTGCCTATAGGTTTTAGGTAACTGCATAATTGGTTCTGCCGAATGGGAGGACGGGCATGGTACGCGTAGGACTGACCACGGAACGCCTGGCCCGGGCGGGGGCGGAACTGGCCGACGAGGTCGGCTTCGACCAGGTGACCGTCTCGGCGCTCGCCCGGCGGTTCGATGTCAAGGTCGCGAGTCTGTACTCGCACCTGAAGAACTCCCAGGACCTCAAGACCAGGATCGCTCTGCTCGCCCTGGGGGAACTCGCCGACCGGGGCGCCGCAGCTCTGGCCGGGCGGGCCGGCAAGGATGCCCTGGCCGCCTTCGCGAACGTCTACCGCGACTACGCCCGGGAGCATCCCGGCCGCTACGCCGCGGCCCAGCTGAGGCTCGACCCGGAGACGGCGGCCGCCAGCGCCGGCGGCAGGCACGCAGAGATGATGCGGGCGATTCTGCGCGGCTACGACCTGACGGAGCCGGACCAGACGCACGCGGTCCGGCTTCTGGGCAGTGTCTTCCACGGCTACGTCAGCCTGGAGATGGGGGGAGCGTTCAGCCACAGCGACCCCGACACGCAGGAAACCTGGTCACGGATCCTGGACGCCCTCGACGCCCTGCTGCGGAGCTGGCCCGCGCCCTGACCAGGGCCCCGCACCAGCCGGAGGCCGTCGGCCGCGCGGCGTATCGGCGAATCGGAACGATCCGAAATATTTGACCAACGGGCGGACATCATCCGGGAGGAGCTCTCTCGCATCACCGCCGCGCGGGCGGCTGACGACCCGAACCTGCGCTTCCTCGACGGCCGCGAACTCTACGGCGAGGCGGACTTCTCCGAGCTGCCGCTACCCGACCAGCTTCACCCGGATGCTGCGGCACACCGCCGCATCGGCGAACACTTCGCCAAGCTGGCCTTCACCGCTAACGGCCTCTTCACGGACGGCAGCGCCTGAAACCGGTTTCTGTCTCGCCACCCGTGATCGGCGAGACAGAGCCTGGTAGTGCTGAGTCGGGCATGGGGCTTACCCCTCGGTGAGGACGATGGGGTAACCAGCCCCAAGGGGCGGTTGCCGGCAGGTGGGGCAGTGGCCGGTCCAGGTGGCGAGCAGCCGTTGGAGCGGGTCCAGGGCCTGGTAGAGGGTCAGGCCTCGCCAACCTCAAACCGGCCAGGACGCGCGAGGAACCCGCGTGGGTTCGTCTGAAGGCCATGCGACAGCGGAAGACTTGCTGATGTGCCGGAGTCGCCATGAGAACATCCATGCCGGGCGGCCCACCGTGCTCAAACGGCCGGCACCGCGCGTTGCCGCTGGTTGCCGACGTGTGCGGCGCCGCCGACGCCGGCCGAGGGTGCGTCATGAGGTGACGTCCGCTGGTTCTGTGAGGGCGTCCCGGGGGCGCGCACCTGGTGTGCGAAGGCCCGCTGGGCGAGCCGGATGTGGGGAAACAGGATGTCGAATCCGTGGACCGCGCCGGGGAATTGCACGATCTCCGTCTGCACGCCCGCCGCGCTGAGCCGCGCCGCGTAGGCCGGCCCCTCGTCCCGGAGCGGGTCGACTTCCGCGATCACGGACAGCATCCGTGGCGGCAAGGGCCAGGGAGCTGTCACGGAGTCAGGTCTCTCCTACACGCTGCCGGCCGCCTCCCACAGGCAGATCAGCGTGCGGTCGGCTTCCGCGCCCGGAACCCGGACGCCGGTCTGCCACAGGAACTGGTGAAGGTCGGGAATGCCGTCACTCCACACCTCGGCGAAGAAATCGGCCGTTTCCGGTCGGCGGAAGAGCTGCGCCGTCGCACCGGTGCAGACCAGCACGAGGTCGCCGGGCCCGGTCTCGAAGGTTCTCCAGTACGCCGCGGATTCCCCCACGGGAAGGGCACGGTCGGCGCGCCATGAGGCCGTATCGGCAACCGGACCTGCCCCTTCGCCGGTGACAGCGCTCCCGGCGGTGCTCCACCTGCCCTGTCGATGCAGCAGCACCTCCCCCGAACCGGCACCGAACATCAGGTGTCGGCGGCCGACTGCATCACCGAGCGGAGTGAGCAGCGCCACGATCTCGGTCGACACCTGCTCGGGCGATACCTGGTGGCGGTCGGCAAGGCGGTCCAGGTTCTTCGCCGCGCCGCGCAACGTGGACCGCACCAGGTCGGTGACGGTGTCCTGCCCGCCGTCGCCGGAGAGGGCCGCCTCCAACGGGCCCGCAAAGGTATGGAGATGGGTGACCAGTGACTTGGATGCCAGCACGGCTCCCGCCTGCGACCACTGCCCCACCGGGTTGCCGGCGGCAGCTACCGACAACAGAACGGGGCGTGCGAACCCACGAAAGGTGTGCAGGAGCAGCCCGTCGCGGCGGTGCCGCTGGTCGGTGCGGTTGCGTCCGCCCCGCTGTGAGGTGGCGCGCACCCGCAGCGGTCCGAGGTCGGCCCCGTCGACGACCGTGTCGGCGGCCGTGTCCCGTTCGAGCGGCAGCCCTGTGCCCACCGCGGTGGGCAACGGACCTTCCCCGATGTGCGGCGAAGCGTGTACCGCCACGATGCGCTCCGGGCCGGGCACCTCGACGCGTTCCACCCGCTCCGGGCCGGGGACTTCCACGATCTCAGTCCGTACCGGTCCCGGCACCTCTACGCGCTCGACGCGCTCCGGGCCGGGCACCTCCACATACTCGGTCCTCACCGGACCGGGCACGAGAACCCGCGGACGGCGGAACGCCAGCCAGTAGCCCAGAAGCGCATTTCCCATGACCGAGATGATCAGGAGAACGACGACGCCATTCATGAGAGTCCTTCCGTGGTCGGCCGGCACGAGGAGGCTTCACAGGTCGGTGAGCGGGGCGCAGGCCGAGGCAACCAACAGGTCGCGCAACTCCCGTGCGTGCGCCGAGTCCAGGGGCCGTCCTTGCTCAGGTATGCAGCGTGCGCCAACGTCTTCCGCGGGCCACCCGTAGCGACGGCTCAGATCGGCGAAGCCTTGCCGAGCGGCGTGCAGCCCTGCGGTGAAGCGACCATCGGCGAGCTGCGCGACCGCATCCGTGGCCGACTCGGCCCATGGCCGCAGCACTTTCTCGACCAACTCGGCCGGACCCGACGACTCCCACAGCGCTGCCGCCCGGGAACCGACCGGCAACGGCTTCCCGGCCGGCAGTCGGGCGACCTCCAGCCAGGCCTCTGCCGCTCCGACGGGCTGCAGCACGGCGACGGTGAGTCCGACGCACGCGTCGCCCAGCACCCTCCGCACCGCCGTCGGCGCCCATGCCGCCAGATTGGCTCGGCCGCCGATGCCCGCGCTGTCCGCACCGACGACGACCAGCGCGATGCGCTCGGCAGGCACAGCGGCCAGGACGACGGGGAGCAACTGGCGCAGCGCGGACAGCTCCGGCCTGAGCCGTGTCTGCGGCGTCCGTGTCGCGCGGGCCAGAGGGCCGTACCCGACGACGAGCAGCACCGCATGGGCGTCCTGGACTGCGCGGCGCCAGCCGACGGCGGCGACCGGAGCCGCAGGGGCATCCACGAGCAGGTGCTGGATGCCCTGTTCGTCGAGCGGCAGAGTGAGCAGGCCTTCCAGAACCGTCCGGGTGCCGTCCGGCAACTCCGCCGACCGAAGGAGCGCGATCCGGTGCGGGACGGGTCCGTTGCCGGCGAGTGCGCGGAGATCCTCACGCAGTGCCGCCCGCAGCCCGGCGCGCGCCCCGACCTCGGTCCGTTCCAGCACCTCGACGATGTCGGCCTGCCACTCCGCTGTGCCGCCCCGCCCGTAGCCCGACGGCATGTCAGCGGCCGTCCGGCTCATGCCGTTCACAGATGGCCCGGCCTTTGTATCGCTTGGCGCCGGACCCTTCCGTTGTGCTCCACGGCAGCCTGATCCACCACAGGATCCGGTTTCCCGTGTTCCGTTCGCTCACGACAGGTTTTTCCAGCAGGCCGGAGCGTTCCTCGTGGGCTGGATACATCTTGTCGTGCAGTTGGCCGCCCGCGTCCTTGAGCAGTTCGGAGACGATCTCCCGCCGTCTCGCACGCTCGTTCTGCCACCAGCTGTTCCGCTCCGGCACGGGATCGGGGACGATCTCGGCGAGTACTTCGTCGAGCTGGATCAGTGCCTGGGGGAAGCCGGGGAAGCCGGGCCCCGGGCGCTGGGCCGCGTTCAGACGCTTGCGGACCCGGTTGATCCAATTCTCGAACTTGTGGCGGGTCACCGGATGGGTACGAGGCGGAGTCTCCTCGAGCAACAACAGTCCGCCACCGACGTCGACGGCCTCGCGGACCACCTCGATCAGCGCCTCGGCGCGGGCCGTCAGAGGCATCAGCCGGGGATCGGCGTCCTGGGTATGGAGCAGTGCGGGCCCGGCCACAGGCTGAGCCAGCACCGCGTCGAATGCAGGAAGGACATGGCTGTCCGGGGCCGGCGCGGCAGTGCCCAGGGCCTTGGCGATGTCTTTCAGCAGTCCCTGGCGATCTCCGGAGTTCAGCCGTAGTGCGTCCACCCGCAGCCCGCGGGCCAGGGCGTCGACCGACCCGCGGGCCGGCAGGATGTCCTGCTGGGACGGTTGATATCCCGGGATTTCCCGCAGCAACACCAGGCCCTTCGGGGGATGGGACCACAATTTCTCGGTTCGGCGCTCGAGCTGGTCCTGGGCCTGTTCCGAAACCGCGCTGGAAGTGGCTGAGCCCGCATGGGGCGGTGCCGCCGGGCCGGCCGCATCTGCCGCCGACTGTCCCTCCTCGTCGCCATCCGCCGCCTCACACCCCTCCCCACACGCTGCCGGCTGCGGCGGACCGTTGGCGGCATTCCGGTCTTCCTCCGCCTCTGGTGGCGAGGGCTGCTCCTGCTGTTGTCCATCCTCCGCGTCCTCGTCGGTTTCCCCTTCCGGCACGGCCCCGGATACCGGCTCGGCTTCTCGCTCCTGGTCCGTGGCCGACGCGGCTCCCGTCTGCGGCCCGTCTCCCGTTTCCGAAACGGGGACCTGCTCCGGTTTGCAGGTGACCGCACGAAGCAGTGCGTCGAAGGCTTGGAAGACGTCTCTCGCACCCGTCGCGGTACCGCCCAGTCCAAGGTCCCGAGTGTCGAGTTCGAGTTGGTACAGACCCATCGCAGCCACGTGGAACAAGGCCAGCACCGACTGCCGGGTACCGCTGTCCTCCCCGTCCGGCAGGGCGGACAGCGCAGCCGCGAACCTCAGGGCCGCCTCGCGGACCGCGTCCTCGGAACCCGGGGTCCGCCCTCCTGAGGCGGTCTCAGTGCCGGCCATTGAAAGGTGCCCAATCCGGGAAGAGGCTGTCCAGATCCTGCTGCATCAGCGAGGTGTAGACGGACCCGGGGTTCTCCTGCATCGCCCGGAGATCCTTGGCCTCCCAATACGGCAGCCGGTGCCGGTTCACCCGCAGCATGCCGTGGCTGTCGAGGGTGAGATAGTGCCGCGCCCCTTTACGCGTCCCCGGTGGTACGCGCAGCCTGTCGATCTCCTGGTGATCTCCCTCCGGCATCAGCGCCTCGAAGACGTACTCGTCCGAAGTCGGCAGTGGGTCGATGGCCACCACCATGCCCGGCAGTGGATCGCCCGGACTGTCCAGGTCCCGGCTGTCGTGGAAGAGCTGCGTCAGCGGTCCGGTGTCGCGGCCCGTCTCCCGCCACGCCTGACGGTCGATCACCGTCCGCCGCTCGGTGCGCTCGCCTCGCCGGTTCACCCCGTACAGCACCAGCGACGCGGTGAGCGAGGTCAGATGGCCGTCAGCGTCCAGCACAGCATGGCCGGAACGCACGAGGTCGACCGACCGGCCGTCGACCACGAGGTGTGGTCGGCTCCCCACGCAGAAATGGATCCGGGGTTCGAGCCGTTCGTCCACCTCCAACTGCATCCGCACTTGGGAGGTCACGCCGTCGGCGATGCGTCCCCACCAAAGGTCGCTTTCCAGCTGGACGCCCTGCACCGCGGCGGCCCGCTCCACCCCGAAGGAACCCCAGCTCATGCTGACCTTGCCGTTGAGCGGCCGGTGCAGGTTGACCATGCGCTCCGCCGTGCCCCATCCGGTTCGCACCGCCATCCGGTCGCCCGGCACTTCCTCGTACGGCTCGCCGACGGTGAAGATCTGCACGGGCTTGTTCTCCGGACCTATGAGGCGGAAGTCGCAGGGGAGCGTGGGGGAGAGGTCCCCCGTCGTGATGGTCACCGAGGTCGTCCGGGTGGTGCCGCCGAGGTCGTCACCGCCGGCGCGCAGCACCGGACGGCTGCGGGCGTGCACCCACGCGGCGCCGAGAGAGGTGGCCTGCTTGGCGAACGGCGCTTCGACGTCAATGGCCGCCGGGTTGCGGAACACCGGTGAGCCGTTGGTCAGCAGCTGCGGTGCGATCTCGGCCGCCACCGCCTCCTTGGCGATCGGCATGGACGTGCTCCGCCCGCAGAGCATGATCCGGTCGAGGGTGAGGTCGGGATCCTGCCGGAAGCGGCTCTGCACCATGTCGACGGCGATGGCGGCCGCCTCCCGGAATACAGGTGCAGCCAGCCGCTGGAAGTCCTCCTGACGGAGCGCGAGGAACTCGTCTCCGGACTGCGCGGACAGCAGCTCGCCCAGGTACGCGGCGGTGTCTTCGTCGGCGGCCTCGTCGTCTCCGCCGCCCTGCCCAAGCTGCTCCAGCCACTTGCTGACGTCGTTCGTGCTCACAGGCCACGTCTTGTTCCCAGGCTGCCCCAGGTGCACCTTGGCCTTCTCGGCGTTCTCCCACAGCGCATGGAACAGTGGGTTCTCCTGGTCGCCCGTCCGTTCCCAGCCCGTCGGCAGTACGGCCATCAGGGTGCGGCGCACTGCCTCCGGGGCCAGAGTCTTGGGAAGCTCGGGCGGCGCGAGGTGGGTGAGCACCTCAGCCGCAAGGCTGCCCGGACCGGCACCGGAGGCCGATGCCAGCCCCGGTGGAGCGAGTTCCAGCAGTTCCCTGTGCCGGCCCCGGCCCCGGCCAGAGCCCGGCGTCGTATGCGGAGTGTCTCCGTCTGCCTTCCCGGTCTGCGTAGCCGTGTAGGCCCGCTCCATGAGCCTGTCGATCAGTGACGCCTTGAGCAGGTAGTAGACCCGCAGCGTCAGGTAGTCGCCGCCCAGATCCGGGTGGCCCGTGGAACCCAGAACCTCGGGACGCAGCTCGTAGGTACGCCCGCGGGTGCGCTTGTCCTGCGCAGACATCTCCTCGCTCAGATCGGTCAGAGTGAGGCCCAGCAGGGCGATGTCCGTGGTTCCTCCACCAACGTCGATGACGAGCATGGTCTGCAGCCATGTCGGGCGCGGGAGGTGGTGCAGCCGACGTGCCGCCGCCCGCATCACCTCCACGCCCGCGCCCGGGTCCCCCGAGAAGTCGCGCATCACGAAGAACAGCCCCGCGGACACACCCTCGTCATAGTCCGTCACCACCTGGGACAGGCCGGCCTTGGTGCGCAGCAGCTCCACCATCCGGGCCCGCACACCGGGAGCGGTGGTCGTCGGAGAGGTGGCGACCAGCTCGGTGAGGCGGCGCGGTTCACCGGTCTGGGGGTTGCGGATCAGCGCCTCCGCGGACTCGATCAGCCGTACGAAGGTGAGCGCGATCAGGTCGTCGGAAGGGTGTACGACACCTTCACCGAGTACAGGGACCGGCACATCGGCCGGGTGGCGTAGCAGCCGCTTGAGCCCGCGGACCGTCCCTGAGTGCTGTGCCGACAGGTGGAGGACCCCCTCGCGGACATTCAGAGCGCTGGGCGCCTCGTACGTGATGGTCGCACCGCCGAAGTCCACGCGTTGAAGGCCCAGTTGGCTCAGGGGCGGTACGCGCAGCGCTTGGACGTACGCGGTGTGCAGGCGGGGTACGACCCAGTTGCTCCAGGCGGAGGTCCGTCCGCGTCCTTCCAGGGCGTAGGCGGTGCGCTCCACGAGGACGGGCAACGGGCCGGGGTTGCCGGGTGCCCGCAGCAGCTCACAGAGCCGGCGGACCGTGCGGCTGTTGTCGGGTTCGGCCTGCAGGACGCCGGCGGCGATGTGATCGGCCTCGTCCGCCCATCCCGGGGGCGGGACGGCGTCGTCCGGGGAGCCGGCTTCGGGACCGACGGAGGAGGCCAGGTCGTGGTGCGGCTGCAGGATCTTGGCGAGGCCCAGAGCGAGTTGCCGCTGCTGCTCCGGGTCCATCCGACGGACGGTGTTCTCGTCGCCGTTGTAGATGGTGGCTGTGGAACTGGTGGTACCGAAGTCGATGGCTGCGAAGTCCCGGAAGATCGCCTGGTCCCCGATGTGCCGGGGGATGCCGGTCAGTGGTGTGTCGGCGCGCCGAGTCCTCTCGGTGGCGAACACCAGGTGGACCGTGGCGAAGTCCTGGTCCGGTGTGCCCTGTTCGTCCTTGTAGGTAAGCCGCCAGCTGACGATCGTCCGCACCTCGCCGGGTCTGCCGTCGGGTGCGCGGACCACCTCGGCGGGCACCCACAGGCCGGAGAGCACCACGGATCGGGCGTAGAGCGGGTTCGTTCCAGGGAGCGGCTCCCTCGGGGCCCAGTTGTTCTCCAGCCACTGCCGCAGCGCCGGCGGCCCGCCCCCGGTCTCGGTGATCCGCAGCTCCTGCGGGAAGGCCCGCGGTATGCCACCACGCGTCTCCAGCACCACATCGGGCAGGGGATACCAGCCGTCGTTCTCGACGCTGGTGAAGACCTGGTCGCTGCCGTGCAGCCCGGGCAGTTCCGGTTCGAAAGCGATGTACAGGACGGTCACGCGGCATCCTCCCAGCGGCGCAGAACGGCACGCAGGGTCTCCCGGCCGTCCTCAGTGGCGGTGGTATCGGGCCGCGGCGCTCCGGCCGCAGCCGCGAGAGCTCTGATCATCTGGTCCACCTGCAGTGGATCCGGTACGGCGGACGCGCTGCTGTGGACGGTTCTGATCATGGGGGAGAGCGTTGCCGCGAGCATGTCCGCGAACGTCGCACAGACCCGGTCGCTCAGCGCGACCACCAGGTCGCGGCGCAGCCGGGCGACCACGTACTGGCTGCTCTCGGCCTCTCGCACGGCTGCCAGGGGGTCGTCCTCATACTCATGGCTCCACGGCAGAACATGGTCCCTCTGCCGGGGAAATCCCGGTACTTCGGCGTCCTCCGGCGCCAGCTCGAAGCGGTCCGCGACCGACGCCGGGATCGCAGCCAGCGGTTCCTTCCGGGCCAGCAGCCGTACCTGCAGCAGCCTCAGGTCGGGTGACATCCCGGGCAGATGGGCGAAGAGGTTGCGCAGCTGTATGCCGGTCTCCTCACGTTCCAGCCACGCGTGCAGGTCCTCGAAGGCCGCGCTGTGCTCCGCGAGCCACGCCTCGGCCCATACGGTCAGCTTCTCTCTGGCGTCGGCGTGCAAGGCGCGATAGGTGGTGGCGTACTGGGCGTAGAAAGCGGTGGTGGTGTCGCCGTCCCTCTCCTGGGCAGCCCCCATGCCTTCCCGGTAGATCTGCTGCTCCTCCTCGGGCAGGTTCGCCAGCCACGGTGGCTCCCAGTCGCCCCTGTCGGGACTCTTGGCAACCACTCCGTCCTCGACGGCGGCGAGCAGATCACCCCACAGCGGCCAGGAGAACACCACGGAAATGGCACGCTGCTCGAGTCGGGCGAGCACCGAACCGCCGCTGCCCTGCCTCGCCTTCGCCGGATTGCGCAGCTCGTTCAGATCGGCGAGCAGCCCGTCGGCTGCGGCCCGCAGCGCCTCGAACCGGCGCTGCAACTCGGCCGCCTCGCCGCTGTTCTGCGCGACGGGGCGCGCGTTCAGCCGGGCCTCCAGTACAGTGCACGCCCGCAGAGCACGCGACGCCTGGGCGCGGACCGTCTGACGCTTGAGGGAGACTCCGTGCTCGTCGATATGCCGCGCGAGCATACGGCGCAGCGAGGACAGGCCCCCATCGCGGGAGTACTCGCCGAGATCCCTCACCCAGTGGTGCTCCGGGTCCACGGCCGCCATCCGGTCCGCCAGCCGACCCCAGGCGCGTTGCCCCTCAAGCAGCTCCTCGGCCTTCGTCTCGCTGTTGGCGCAGAGGTCGGCGAGGGTGCAGGCGAGGCCGCCGCCTCGAGTGGCCGCGGCCGCGTGGACGGAGAGCACCTGGAGGCGGTGCAGCCGTTGGGCAATGAGCATACGGGAGGCCGCGAGCGCGGCGGTCAGGTCGTCCGAGACTCGCTGGACCGTCTCGCCGTCGGGCGTGGCGCCATCCGGGAGCTGTGGAACGGTCGCCGTGTCCCATTTGTTGAGCGTGACGAGGATGGCGTCGGTGAGCTTTTTCTTGCTGTGCCCTTGCGCCTGCATCATGCCGTAGAAGCGGGACATGTCCCGGGAGCCGAGGAGATCGCCGCGACCGACGACGAGGATCGTCTCCACGTTCCTCAGCTGCGAGCCGCACAGGTACGCGTCGCGGCTGCTCTCCGCCCCAAGCCCGGGAAAGTCGAGCAGGAGGGCGCCGGCGTCTGCGGGCTCCCAGGTGCCGGGCGGGACGGCGACCGTGAAGCCGATTCTGCGGATGAGGGGAGCGACGGTCCCCAGGCGCCGCAAATCGTCCTGCAGCGCCTTGCGGGTGAGTGGCTCGTCAGGGGGAGTCCGGTGCGGGTAGGGCGCCCCGGGCATCGGGGGCAGACCCCGGCTGGTGACGGTCAGAACGGCTTCGGTGGGGAGTTCGTAGGTGTCGCCGAACAGGGCGGGGTGGAGGAGAGCCAGTGCGTCGCTCAACGCCCTGATCTCCATGACCAGTTTGCGCAGAGCCTCGTTGTCCTCCTCACGCGCCCACAGCGTTGAGCGGGCCCAGCGGTCGAAGGTGGTCCACAGTTCGTGGCCCGCCCAGTCGGGGGCACCGCCCGTCGAAGAGGTGGCCAGGGTGTGGCGGAACGCGGCCAGGGCCTTCAGATCGCAGTCCGGATCCGCCTTCGCCACCTCCTCCGCCAGATGGCCGACCATGTAGTCCAGGCACGCGGTGACATGTTCGTGCCCGAAGAACTCCACGACCGCTCGATTGCCGAGCTGCGGCCCTTTCACGTTGCGATCGACCCTCAGTTCCAAGGCGCTGACCTGAGCCGTCGCCGGCAGTTTGTGGACGGGCAGCAGCCTGGGATCGCCGAGTACGGCCCCGATGACGCTGGACTTGCCCGCGCTGAACTCTCCGACCACCCCGATCGTCACAGGCGCCGCGGCGACACTGCGCAGTTCATTCAGTTGACGCTGGGCCGCCCGGAGCGCGTCAGCGGCTTCCTCAGGGATCCCGGGGATGCGCTGGATCGCGTCGCGTGCCTCCTGTACGAACCCCAGCGCCTGAGCAGGATCTTCGATGGGCAAGGGGCAACTCCTCACGGCGGGGCCCACCAAAACGGTGGGGCGGGACAGGCGGTCAGTCGGTCAGTCGGGGTAGTAGAAGAAGATCTCGAGGCGCAGCGTCCCGGACGGGGCGTTCAAGTCCATGTAGGCGCGGTGGAAGACGGGGTCGGTGGGCAGCAGCGGATGTCGGTGCCTGCGGATGACGCTCATGGCGGACTTGGCGTAGGCGCTGCTGAGGTGGTTGGTCCGGGCGCAGCCGGAGCAGCCCCCGTTAGAACCCCAGACGAACACCATCGCCGCCTTGCGCTTCTCCTTGGCCAGCGCCGCATCGAGGCGGTTCCGCAGGGCGCGTTCCGCCGCGGCGCGGCCGGAACGCCCGGGCGTGGAGAGGCTGTCGGCAACGCGCTGGTCCGTGAGCAGGGGCACGTTGACGCTGTCCGGGATCATGCCGGTCCGGCGCCTCACGTCGCGTACGGTCTCGTCGCTGTCCCCACGGTCCGGGGAGGCGACGACAGCCTGACCGCCGAGGACGACGAGGACCAGGACGAGCAGCAGGTCGGCGAAGAGCCAGCCGGCGAGGTGCGAGATCTGCCGTGATGCCGGGGCCGACGTAAGGCCGGGTCGGCGGATCATGATGGCGCGGCCGGGTGCGCGGGCCCGGTGGCGGGCTCCTGGGGTCTGCGGTGGGGAGCGGCCTGCGGTGCCGGTCCGGCATCCTGTGCCGGTGCGTCGGGCCCTGGCCCGTCGCCGTGCTGGGGGGTGTCGCGGTGGGCCTCGTATTCCGGGCCGGGCCGGACCTGCCGGTCCTCCCGAGCGGCCGGGTGCCCGGCGGCCGACCTCTCTCCGTGGGGTGTCGGGGCGTCCTGCGACGACTGCGGCCTGCTCGGTTCCACGACGGGCCGAACCGTTCCGTCCGACGCCTCGTCAAGCAGTTGCCCGGCAGGTGCCGGGTCACTTTTCGCGGACCTCGTCCCGGGGCCGAAACGGGCGGCGGTTGCGTCGAGCAGGGCCACGGTCTCGCACAGCGAGTTGACGGCTGCGGTAAGTCCCGTCAGTGTCCGCTCGAATGTCGCCAGTGCCGTGTCCTGCCGCGATACCGCGCCGCGTAGCACCTCGTCGTAGCGGTCGACCACCGTGCTCATCGCCTGGATCCGGGCGCCCTGCTCCTTTCCGGTCTCCTCGAGCGACCGGGCGAGTTCGACGGCGGCCGCGGCGATGGCCAGCCGGTAGGTGCGGGCGATCTCGCCCGCACCCTCCTCCAGCGTGCGGCGCACCCAGCCGCCGAGTTCGCCGCCCGCGGAACCGAGGCTGTCGCCGGCCTCCTTGAGGGCCTCAACGGAGCCACGGACGTCTTCCCGCAGCCCCGCCAGAGCCGCGTCCACCTGCTCGCCCGCCTGGGTAACCAGCCTCTCGACGCTCACGCCCACTTCGTCCATCCGCTGTGTTGCCGCGGCGGAGAGGGCGGAGACGGTCTGCGCCGACTGCTCCCCGAGCGTGCCGACGCTGCGCGCCGCCAGGTCGGCTGCTTCCCGTACGGTACGGGCGGAATCCTCGGCAGCGGAGGCGAGTCCGGCCCTCGTCCGCTCGAGGTCCTCGCCGAGCGACTGGGTGAGGCTGCGGGTGGCCGCCGCCGAATCCTGTTGGGCCGCGCGCATACCGTCGGCTGCCTGCCGTATGCCGTCGGCCGCTCGGTCCAACTGCGGCGGCGCGGTGCCGAGACGCCGGGCGACCTCCTGCACGGACCGCAGCAACCCGGAGGCCTCCGTCAGCAGCCTGCCGGTCTCGGCCTGGCTCCGGTGGCCGGCCTTGAGAAGGTCCTGCAAAGAGCCGGCCGCGCGGCCGAGCTCGCCGGTGAAGCGGTCGGGGCTCTCCCAGCGCAGCGCGTTGAGCCGGAGCTGGGCCTCGGTGAGCAGGGGCCCCAGCCGGTCCGCCGCCTCGCGCAAGGTCCGGTCGTCCCGCTGCTCCCCGATCCGGCGCAGTATGCCCGACCCGAGGATGACAACGGCAAGGACGGCGAGTGTGCCGATCGTCCACCAGATCATCGAGCCGAAGGCGAACCCGCCGTCCAACCGGCCGCCAAAGCCCTCCTGCCACAGCTCCAGGAAGGTACGGCCTTCCGCGAGACGCCGGCCCGCGTCGGTGGACCTCAGCTCCTGATAAGCATCGGTGGCGTTGCTGAGGCCGAACCAGGTGATGCCGAGCGGCACAAAGATCAGTACGGGTGGGACGTGCTCGATGACAGCGGCGGCCCGAGTGGAGGGGGATGCTTTCACGACGGTGTACGTCTCCGGGCGCCCGAAGGAGTTCAGCAGATCGAGCTGAGCCCAGGCGTCCGGCGGTGAGAGGAATGTGTCCGGGGGAGCGGGCTGCCCGTCGGCCGCCGCGCTGCTCCGTTCGTCCGCGCTGTTCCGTTCGTCCAGGACGTGGCTCAGGCCGGTCAGCGCCGGGCGGTGAACGGCGAGGGTAGGCAGTTCGGCCACCGCCCGCAGTCGCTCACCGAGAGTTGTGTGACCGTCGGATACCGCCTCCGACAAGGCGACGTGCTCGCTCAATGCTGCCCCCGACAACGGGAGTTGCCACTATGCCGACCGCGGCGCCAGGCCCCCCGAGCGCTCCACGGCCGGTCGCACCATGCGGTGGCTCCCGGCTCGAATAGTGTCCACCTCCCGAACCTGGTATGTCAGATGTTCTGCACTATTCACATAGCTGCGTACGCTAGAGCACCTGATCACCAGATCATTCGTATTTATGTTCTATGTGCAGTCGTTCGGGAATGACTCCGGGCCCGGTGCGGACGATGTTGGTTGTAGTGCCGCTGGTACACGGTCAGAACACGGCGACCGTGGCCCTCGCTGAGGATCAGGACGTTGCCAAGGACC
This sequence comes from Streptomyces sp. NPDC004647, assembly GCF_040609575.1. Classification (NCBI taxonomy): domain Bacteria; kingdom Bacillati; phylum Actinomycetota; class Actinomycetes; order Kitasatosporales; family Streptomycetaceae; genus Streptomyces; species Streptomyces sp. NPDC004647. Next base: position 43,346 of record NZ_JBEXKU010000039.1, read on the forward strand.
TCCCGGCGGAGAGTGCCAATGGCCCTCTCGCAGTGGGCATTCGTCCTCGGTGCCCGTGGCGGTGTCTTGAGGACTTCGATGTCCTCGCCCCGGAAGACGGCGTCGAAGCTCCCCCGGCGACGAGTCGTCGAATTCGACGGCGCTGCGGTCTGCGCCGGTACGGAGAGCTCGGGCTGCCGGGCGCCCGGCGTCACTTGCCGCCCCGGGTGCACTGCCCATGGCTGTCGACTTCCGGGCTGTGGGGCGCCAGGCAGAGGAAGAGGGGGCGCCGGGAGCGCTGGTCGTCGTCGAGCGGCAGTTCGAAGCCTCGGTCCGGGGCGATGTCGTCCCGGACCGTAACGCCCGTGCGGAGCGCCTGCAGGACGTTGGACGGTGTGGCGGAGCCCCCGGACTGTGCGGAGGCCTCGAGGATGGCCGCCGCAGCCGCCCGGAAGGAGTCTCCTCCGGTGGCGAAGTCACTGCCGCCCTTCGAGGAGTCGAGAACGGGCCGGTCGGAGAAGGACACGTAGTACAGGTCCACGGCGGTGTACTTGTGCAAGCGCGCGGAGGCCGGTACGTCCTGGTAGTCGATGAGGGTGTTGACGTCGGCGGAAATTACGGGGATGGGAGAGGGCTGGGCCCGGTCCCGACCGCAGGCGTCCTGTACCCGGGCGAGGACCTTGGGCAGCTGGGTGCCGCGGGCGGCGTAGAGAGTGATGCCGTCCTGCGCGGGAAACTCGCAGATCCTCTGTGCGAGCTGCGGGAGCCTGAGCGCGGTGGCGCCGCTGTTCTCCGGGGTGGGGGGCGGGATCTCCGCGAACCACGGCTTCTGCACCGTGATGTTACGGCGTGTCAGCTCCTTGTCGAGCTTGCTCCGGAGCTCAGCGCTGTAACGGTCGTTGCGATCGTAGACGATCAACGCCTTCTTGCCGCCGAGGTCGGCGGCGCGCCCGGCCATGGCCCGGGCCATCACCGTGTTGGTGGGCTGGGTGTGGAAGAAGTTACGCGCCTCGTCGGCCATGAAGTCACCCGTGACCGAGGCTCCGATCACCGGCATGCTGGCGCCCAGGTGGTTGATCGCGTCGACCGATTCCTGACGGCTCTGGGTGATGCCGATCACGGCGGAGATGCTGCTGTCCCTCGCCGCCAGTTCCTTGATCCGGTCCGCGACCGCTTTGCCTTCGCTCAAGGCGAAGCCGGCGTTCGCCACCAGCAACTTCAGCATGGGCTTGTCGTTGTCGACCAGGGCTCGCTCGTTCCACGCCCGCTGTGCGTCTGCGGCGCCCTGCAGTTGCAGCACCCCTGCCGGGACGATCTGCTCGCCGCGGCCCCTTGGATTGGCGGTCAGCGGCGCGAGGAACACCACGGTGCGGTGAGGGCCGGTGACGTCGGCGTTCTGTTGGCGGATCCGGTCCTGCAACGAGCGCAGGAGCGGCTGCGATCGACTATCGGTGAAGTAGCAGCCGCGTGACTCGGTGTCGATGCCCACGCGTGCTTTTCCGGCCTGCCAGGTCGCCGGGCAGGGGGTGTGGTGCAGCCGTGCGCTCACGGTGACGAATCCGGGGTAGGCGCCGGTAACGAGCACCAGCGTCGGTGCCAGCCACCAGATGTGCGCGGCGAACCTGCTCACCTCGCTGGGCCGGACCTTGGCGTTGAGCAGCAGCCGTCCGGCCACGGCGGACTGCTCGGGTCCGTCCGGCACCCGGACGGTGATCCGGTCGGCCTGCTCCGTGGCCGCCGGGCGGCTGCGGATGGCCCGCAGATGATCGGCCGCAGCGCTCATGTCCAGTGAGGGACCGCCACCGGTCTGCGGGTCCGTCGACGGACCGCCGTGCGCCGCCAGTACCAGGACAGGAGGGCGGGCGACCTGCGGATGCAACTCGCCGTAAGCATCGAGCAGTTGCCGGGCTGGTCCGGCGCCGGGATCGGCCAGGTCCGGCAGGAGAAGAACGAAGCACCACACTCTGCGGCGGCGCTTGGGACGGAAGCGGCTGGGCGCGACGGCCGCGGAGAGATCCATGGACAGCGCCTCCAGGAGGAGGCTCAGCCGGAGGGTGGCCTGCTGTTGCTCGTCGGCCTCGCGCAGACGCGTTGCGGCTTCGATGAAGTTTCGTGCGGCGAGGCCCGCTTGGGTGACTCGCTGGGTGTACCAGCGCATGCTGTGGTTGAGCTTCCCGCGGTGCCATAGCTGCAAGGGCCACGCCAGAAGAAATCTCAGCACTGCGGTGAGCCACTGGGATCGCACCGCGTCGGCTCCGCCGTTGTCGAAGCCGTCGCGCAGCGCGATGAGACCGGCGGTTCGGCGTTCCCATGACTTCCGCAGCCCCTGAGCCATGGCCTGCTGGGGGTCCGGGGGTACATCGGCCGCCAGTGGGTCATCGTCGGACAGTTTCACGTCGAGAACGTCCCGGCACGTCCGGTACACGGGCAGACGCAGCGTCCCGGAGAGCCGCGGCATGGTGTTCTCCCACTCCTTGACCAGGGCGTCGAGCAGCGCGACGTCCGGCCTGGCATCCCTCGTGACCATGGCCAGACAGCCCTTGTCCACGAGAGCGTGCGGGACGAGGAACTCCTGGTTCCCCTCCGGGTTCTCCCTCCGAAGCCGCTCGCCGTAGCCGGACACGAACGCTTCCGCGCGCCCCGGAGCGGCTTCGTCCCGGAAGACCACCACCGGCAGCCTGCGGCCGGGGTCCCGCTGGACGGCCAGCGCATCCAGGGCCCCCACCACGTGATCCACATTGTCAAGAGCCGGAATTGGCAAGGCCCTTCCCCCTCCCCTGGCATCAGTGACTTGTCGTGATACTGCTCCTCTTTGAATGTGATACAGAATGAAATGACATGAATGATTGATCTTGCCGCTAAAATGGCGCTCTGCGACCGAGGTTGACCCTTGGGCCGCCGGTCGGCCGCCGAGCAAGGCCCCCGCCTCAGGACGAGCTCGACACTGTGATCCCAGGTCGCCGAAGCGCGCGATCAGTCGTCCGAAGGCGGGCCGCAACAGAGCCGCGTGACGCGGCTGCAGGGGCCAACAGACCTATGCCCGGCGGTAGATCGTGATCGAGTGTCCGACCTCATCGATCGGCTTGCTGCTGTCGATCAGCGCCGCCAGTCGGCCGTCGGCCTTGGCGATCGAGGAGTCCGACACGACGAGCAGCCCATGAACCTCGTTAGGGGACACCTTGAGCGGGTTGGATGCATCGATGCCGTAGTAGGACGGCACGCCGCTGCCCTTGTAGACGAGCCAGATCTTCTCGTCCGGATACCGCTGCCGGAGGCGGTCGGCCAGCCGCCCGAGGTCCTGGCCCCAATCGACGTTCGAGTCATGCAAGCGCAGGTGAGTCTTCGGTGGCCCGCCGAACGCCTCGTTGGAGTACGGCAGGTAATACGGGTACGTCCGCAGCGAACTGACCGCGACGAACAGGGCCAGCGCCGCAGTCAGGAGGTGTACCCACCGCCACCGGGCGGCGACCACGCCGGCCGCCGCGACTGCCAGGAACATCGGTACGAAGACGGCGTACCGGACGCCGAAGTCGCGGGACCCGTTCAGGGCCGAGGCCAGCAGCACGGCCGTGGGGAGGAGCACGTACAGTGCCGCGGGCCGAAGCCGGGGCACCGTCAGGATCGCGACGGCACCCGTCGGCCACAGCGCGAGCATGCCGAGCGGCGTCTTCACCAGCAACGCGGTCGGCAGGTAGTACCACAGCGAACCGCGGTAGTGCCGGCCGAACAGGAAGCCGCCCCACGTCGAGTCCTCGAAGCCGAACTGGATGCGTATCCCGTCCCGGTACGGCTCTGGCAACGGCAGCCAGTTGACGACGAGCCCGCGCAGCCCGTGGGTGACCGGCACGTGTCCGGGCATCGCCGCCCAGCGTAACCGCGGGTCGACGGCGAGGTAGGTGGCCCACACCACGATGACCGCGGCCAGCGCCACGACGACCGCCGCCGCCACGCCGAGCGCAAGAAGCCGCACCGTTCCGCGCGTGCCGAGGTCGTGCGTCCGACGGGCGTACCGGACCGACAGGACGACGAGGAGCAGCAGCACCGGAACCGCCGGCAACGCGCTCATCTTCGTGGCCACGGCCGCGCCGAGCGCCACCCCGGCGAGCGGGAGGTAGAGGGGCGGCCGCCGCCGTGCCCGCCACAGCAACCAGACCGACGTCAGCAGGAAGCCGGCCGCCGGTACGTCGAGCGTGGCCAACGACCCGTGTGCGATGACGTCGGGCGAGAACGCGTACAGGGCGAGCGCCAACAACCCGCCCACAGAGCCGACGAGGTCACGGGCGAACGCGAAGATGACCAGCCCGAACAGCAGCGACAGCAGGATCACCGGCAGTCGCGCCAACAGCATCAGTCGCCACGGATCGTTGCCCGACTCGTACAGCAGACGCCTCCCGAGCGCCGTCTGGCCGCCGACGAAGGCGGGGTCCAGACGCGCGTCGGCGAAGGCCAGTCCGGTCGCGATGATCAGCTTGCCCAGCGGCGGATGCTCAGGGTTGTACCGCAGGCTGTGCTGCTGCTGGTAGACCACCGCCGTGCCCACGTACACGGGCTCGTCGATGGTCGGGGCCTGCTCCACGGCCGTCGTGACCATCGCGACCGCCATCTCGGCAAGGAGCACGACCACGACGAGCGCGAACAGCCACCGCCGGTGCCGCCGCAGCCCTTCCCATCGGCCCGGCGGCTTCCCGGTGGTCGCCGACGTGGGCCGACGAGGCAGAACGGGAGGCGCGGCGTGCTCGCCTCCGTCGGGATCGAGGAGCGAGTGTTGTTCTTGCGTCATCGTCCCCGTACCCCGGTGAGCGTCCGAACAGAGCCGCCACTCCGCCTGTCGGCCGTGAATGATGGCACGACCTGTGTTACGTACGCTCCGTACGAGCTCGTTCATCGGCGGTTTGTCGCATCTTCCGGTTCCACGGTGAGGTGTTTTCCCGTGCCCGAGAAGGTCATCGAGGGCAAGCTGCTGTGTTACGTCGTGCGCGACGGGCGGCTGTTGGTGTTCCGGCACACCGACTACAGCATCGAGAGGGTGGGCATCCAGGGCCTCGGCCGGCGGCATCCGGCTGCTGATGCCTCCCGGACGAAGCGCTCAGCCCTCCCGGATGAAGCCCTCTTGCACGAGCCAGTCCTTCGCCACCTCGTGCGGGTCCTCCCCTCCCACATCCACCCGCGCGTTCAGCCGCTGGGCCTCCGCCGCCGTCAGCCGCCTGCTGATCGGGGCGAGGATCCCGGCGATGGCGGGGTACTTCTCCATCGCGGCGCTGTTCATCTCCGGTGCCGCGTTGTAGTTCGGGAAGAAGTGCCGGTCGTCCTCCAGCACTTTCAACTTCAGTTCCGGAAGGCGGCCGTCGGTGGTGGCGGCCACCCCGAGGGTGCAGGCGGCGCCCTTGGCGACCTGGGTGTAGACGATGCCGTCGTCCATCTTCTTGAAGTTCCCGGGCGGGAGGGTGAAGCCGTACTTCTTCGCCACGCCCGGCAGGCCGTCCTCGCGCACCGCGAATTCGCTCCCCCCGCAGATCGTGGCTGCGCCCGGGTCCTCCTTCACCAGACGCGCCACGTCGGAGAGGGTCCGCAGACGGTGCTTCTGCGCGTTCGCCTGGTTGGCGACCAGCGCGTAGGTGTTGTCGAGCGGGGCCGCGGGCAGCCAGGTGATGCCGTGGCGGCGGTCCTCGTCGCGTACGGCCTCCCACTGCTCGTACGGGTCGACGATCGGCCGGGTGTGCCCGAGGTACGTGATCCAGGCCGTGCCCGTGTACTCGAACATCCCGTCCGCCGCACCGGACTTGACCGCCTCGCGGGCACCGATCGAGCCCTGGATGTTCGTCCGGTCCAGGACCTCCGCGCCGGCCGCCTTGAAGACCAGCCCCATGATCTGGCCCAGGATGATCTGCTCGGTGAACTCCTTGGAGGTGACGGTCAGTTGGGCGCCCGCCAAGGGCCGGCCCTTCCCGATCGAGCCCGGCCGCACCGAGTCGGCCAGCGGGCTGCCGCTGGTCAGCCCGCAGCCGCTCAGCCCCGCGACGGCGAGCAGCAGCGCGCACGTGCCCGCGGCGGCGGCCCGCACCCGGGACAGGCGCATCAGTCCACCTCCAGGCCGCGCGGGCGCAGCAGCACTTCGACGAGCATCCCCAGCCAGTCCACGATCAGCGCCATGGAGACCGTCAGCACGGAGCCCAGGACCAGCACCGGCATGCGCTGGTTGGTGATGCCGGAGGAGATCAGGTCGCCGAGGCCGCCGCCACCGCCGAAGGTGGCCAGCGTCGCGGTGCCGACGTTCAGCACCAGCGCGGTCCGTACGCCCGCCAGGATCAGCGGTACGGCCAGCGGCAGTTCGACCCGGAACAGCACCAGGCGCGGCGACATCCCGATGCCGCGTGCCGCGTCCACCAGCGCCGGGTCGATGGCCTTCAGCCCGGCGACGGTGTTGCTCAGCACCGGCAGCACCGCGAACGCCACGATGCCGATCAGCGCCGCCCGCCGGCCGATGCCGAGCCAGATCACCAGCAGCGCCAGCAGGCCCAGGGCCGGGGTCGCCTGGCCGATGTTGGCCGCCGCGACGAACGGCGGGGCGGCCCGGCGCAGGCTGCTGCGGGTCAGCGCGACGCCCAGCGGGATCGCGATGACGAGCACGAAGAAGGTGGAGATCGCGACGAGTTCGGTCTGCTGGCGGAGCGTGGTGCGCACGATGCCGCCGGAGAGCGAGTTCCTGGCGATCGAGTCCAACTCGGTAGTGCTGAGATAGAGCGCGGTGGCGCCGAGGGCGGCCGCGACGAAGGCCGGCACCGTGACCAGCTTCTGCCAGGTGATACGGCGTGATACCCGGTGGGGGAGGCCGGGGCGGCCGGGTGCGACGGGCCCGGTCTCGGGCTCGTCCGGGCCCGGAGCCCGGTGACCGGCCTCGGGAGCGGCCCTGCCACCAGCCCCGGGGGCGGCCTCGTCACCGACCTCGCTCCGACTCACGAGGGCTCACCCCGGACGGTCCGCGGAGCCTCCTCGGCCCGCCGCTCCTCCGGCGCCCCGTTCATCGCGTTGAGCAGCGTCGCCATGTCCACGACGCCGACGTACTCGCCGCGCTGTCCGGTGACCGCGACCCGGCCCGCTCCGTCGGACAGCAGAGCCTCCAGCGCGTCCCGCAGCGTCGCGTCCACCCCGATCCGGCCGCGGACCGGGGTGCCCGCCGATAACGGCAGGGGCTCTGCCGCGGGCTGCGCGGTCTGGGCGCGCGTCAGGTCCTCGGGCCGCAGCCAGGTGTGCGGGCGCCGGTCCCGGTCCAGCAGCAGCAGCTGATCGGCGGAGGCGGAGGCGGCGCCCGCGCGCAGCAGCCCCAGGACGGTCTCCAGCGGGTCGTCGACGGTGGCGGTCGGGACGTCGGCGAGCTCCACCTCCCGTACGCGCTTGAGGTTCAGCCGCTTCACCCCGGCGCCCGCGCCCACGAATCCGGCGACGAGGTCGTCGGCCGGTCTGGTCAGGATCGCCTCCGGGGTGTCGAACTGGGCGATGTGCGACCGCTCGCGCAGCACCGCGATCCGGTCGCCGACCTTGATGGCCTCGTCGAAGTCGTGGGTGACGAAGACGATCGTCTTGCGCAGCTCGAGCTGCAGCCGGATCAGCTGGTCCTGAAGGCGTTCGCGGGTAATGGGGTCGACGGCTCCGAACGGCTCGTCCATCAGCAGCACTGGCGGGTCGGCGGCCAGCGCCCGCGCCACCCCGACCCGCTGCTGCTGGCCGCCGGAGAGCCGGCGCGGATAGCGGCCGCGGAACTCCCCGGGATCCAGCCCGACCAGATGGAGCATCTCCTCGACCCGGTCCCGCACCTTCGCCCGGGGCCAGCCGGCCATCTTCGGTACGAGCGCGATGTTCTCGGCGACGGTCATGTGCGGGAAGAGGCCGGTTGCCTGGATGGCGTAGCCGATGGTGCGGCGGAGCGCCACGGGGTCGATGCCGGTGACGTCCTCGCCGCCGATCGTGATCCGCCCCGAGGTCGGCTCGATCAGCCGGTTGATCATCTTGAGGGTGGTGCTCTTGCCGCAGCCCGAGGGACCCACGAGGACCACGGTCTCGCCCGCCGCGATGTCCAGGGTCACGTCCTCCACGGCCGGAGCGGGGCTGTCCGGATAGCGCTTGGTGAGGTTGTCCAGTCGGATACTCGCGCCGGCGGGGGCCGGCTGGGCGAGTCCGGCAGGCTCTGCGGTTGCGGAAGCCCGTGCGGTAGGTTCGGCGGTTTCGGCAGGTTCAGCCACGGATCCCCCGTGAGATGGTGAGCCGTCCGATCAGCACGTACCCGGCGTCGAACAGCAGGGCCAGGACGACGATTCCGAGCGTCCCCGACAGTACTTCGTTGAGCGCGTTCGCACTGCCCAGGCTGGAGATCCCGCGGAAGATCTGGTTGCCGAGCCCGGGCCCCGAGGCGAAGGCCGCAATCGCCGCGATGCCCATCAGCATCTGGGTCGCCACCCGGACGCCGGTGAGGATCGGAGGCCAGGCGAGCGGCAGTTCGACCCTGAGCAGCCGGGCGAACCGCGACATCCCCATGCCCCTGGCGGTCTCGACGAGGGCCGGGTCGATCCCGCGTAACCCGACGACCGCGTTGCGGACCACGGGCAGCAGCCCGTACAGGGTCAGCGCGATGACGGTCGGCGCGACGCCGAGGCCGACGACTGGGACGAGCAGGCCGATGAGGGCCAGGGAGGGGACGGTGAGGATGGTTGCGGTCGTGGTGATCGCGAGGTTTCCCGCCCACTCGGTGCGGTAGGTGAGGACGCCGATCAGGACGCCGAGCAGTGTGGCGGCGACCATGCACTGGAAGACGGCGCTGGCGTGCTGATAGGCATCCACCAGCAGCTGCTGGTAGCGAGTGCCCAGGTACTCCCAGAAGCTCACTTCTCGGCCCCTCCGTCACGGGCGGTTCCCCAGCGGTCAGCGGTCCTTACGGCGCCTGCCGCGACGCCTGGCGCACCAGCGGGATGATCCGGAGCGGCACCGGATTCTCCATCACGATCGCCGTCGAGGCCCGCACGATGCCATCGAATCCCACCACCCGGTCGATCACGCGCTGCAAGTCCGGAGTCGAGCGTGCCACCAATGGCACAGCATGTCACCATGGCCCGTCGTGGTGTGCGGCTCCAGCACTTCCGGCACGCCGTCCATGTGCTCAGCGAAGGCGACGGATGTCGCGATACACCGACTTCATGTAGTTGGAGAAGTCCTCGACATAGGACTGGTAGTCCTGTCGCCATCTGTCGATGTCGGACTGATTCACCGGCTCCCCGAGCACTCCGGCCAGGTGCTGGGCCAAGTAGTCGTCGTTGTGTTCCGGGGTGAAGGTCACCTTGTTGTTGTTGCTCGACATGTCGAAGCTTCGCGTCAGGTCGAGGCGGAGTGTCTTGTAGAGGAACGAGTTCGCTGAGAACCGCAGCGACTCCGGCATCTCCTTGGCCTGGGACTGGGCGCCGTGATACCACGAGATGTACACGGAGTCGTCGAACATCTCGTAGCGGTAGACTGCTGTGTCCTCGATGTACAGCAGGTTGACTGGACAGAAGCGGCGGTAGTCGAAGAGCGACACCACGCTGATGATCAGCTCGTGGCGCAGGTCGCTCTCGAGCTCCTGGATGTCCTTGCCTGCGAACCGTTCCCAGTAGACCCTGTCGGCGGCACGCCGTCCGATCGCTCTCGGGTCGCCGGGGCTCAGCATGGCGACCTTTACCTGCTGCGGATAGTGGTTCGAGGCACGGAGCCGCGCGGCCACATAGCGGGCGCTCGGGCCGCGGAACGCGTAGAAGCCGGTCTCCTCAAGGCTGCGGATCATGTCAACGTTGAACCGATCGCCGTACAGACCGTCCTTCGGGTCCAGCGGGGGGTAGAGCGCGATGGGGAGAAACTCCTTGTTGCCCTGCGCCACTGTCGCCGTGAGTTCGCTCGAGAATGCCGTAAAGGTGTCCTTGAGTGACTGCTGGAGGCTCTTCTCCTGGATGCGCGTGCTCAATACCGAGAAGATCACCGCGAAGATTACACTGGCTATCAAATTGAGCCCGAGAGCCGACAGGACCTCGCGCGTCGTCAGGCTCCGGTCGAGGTTCACAAACACAATCCCCACGACCAGGGTGGCCAGGCACGCCACGGCGAACGCGTAGTTAACCAGGGTCTTGCGGGCGATTTGATGCCCCGCTGCCATCTCTGCCCCCTCCCTGCCTCGGCTCCCCAGACCTCTACTCCAACTGCAATAGTGTGCTGGGTATTTGAGTGTAAGTCAGGTGCTTGAAGATGAACCGATCGTGGACCGGATCGGTCAGATCACGACCCGGCTCCGGTGCTCGGGAAGCACCACGTTCCGCCACATCCCGCGGGGAGCACTCCCGGCGCGTGGTGGGAGCCGTCGGACAGTTCCCCCGCTGCCTCGAAGGACCTGGGCCCCCGATCTCACGGAATTCTGCGGCGTGGTGCAGCGCCCGGTCGGGCTCGCGCTCATCAGGTGCCGGCTCAAGGGGCGTTGAGCGCCTTGCCCGCCAGATCGAGCGCCGGGTCAGGGCGAGGCCGGATTGCCGGGAGTCTTCCGCGTCGAGGCCAGCACGCCGACTTTGTCGATGCGGTGCTCGGGGTTGCCCTTGTCGTCGCGCCAGAAGTTTCCGGCCGCGTCGTCCTCCGGAGTCGCGCAGGTGGAGATTGTGATCATGGATTCCGTGGGACGCTCACCCGGGGAACCGGGGACCGCCGCCCGCTGCTCGGCGAGCGAGCTCTCGGAGCGGAAGGAGGTCTTCCTGGTCTTGGTGATCTTGTATTCGTAGATCATGCCACCCGACGTGACGAGCACCGAGTCGCCCTGGTCGAGGGACGGGAGGTCGCGCAGGGGCCCACCAGCGGAGAGGCGGTGGGCTGTCACGAGGTAGTTGCCGATCTCGCCGGGGCCGACACCGCCATGGTCCCCGTACGGGCTGGTGGCCACGCCGCGGTTCTGGATCCGCGTACCCGGCCAGTCGTCAGTCGTTCCCTCGTACGGGACGACGTGCAGGTCCTTGAGGCCGATCGACGGGATCGTCAGCGAGGCGGTCCGGGTCCGCGTGCTGGTCTCGCGCGGAGTCGGCTTCGTTGAGGTCGTCTGCGGGGCCGGCGAGGGGCTGTCCGACGAGGGAGGCGTGGGCGTCTCCGTGGGCACCGTTGCAGTGGACGCTGCGCCCCGGGTGGCCATTCTGTCGGCTGCCCCGTCGCCGTCACCGGAGAAGCAGCCGGCGAGCACGACGATGAGCGTGCCGGCGAGTGCGACCAAGGCCGCGCGGGAAGGTGACATGGTACTTCCCAGTCGAAGCAGGGGCATATCTGACCATGAGGCGGTCGAGGGTGAGCGCCTCTAGGTCGACAACAACAGGAACCGATCAGGTGTTCCCCCGTCCCGGGCAGTGCGGAAGCTGACGCGCGCATCCTCGGTCCAGACCATCTGCTGACCATGCAGACCCAGCAGCGTCTGAGGAAGATCGGCTGGTTCGTGGACCTTGTGATCGAGGACGGTTGACGAGCGGAGGTCAGCTTGATCTTCACCGTGGTCTCGTCGTCCTGTCCCGATACGTTGCCCCGGAACTCGCCGTACTCGTGCTGCCCTCGTGACTCGTTGAAGCCGAGCCGATCCCCAGCGTTGCTGTACAGCAGGGGGTGCAGCAACCACCGACAGCGCAGAAGTCCGCGGCCCTGAGTGGCTGATCGACCGGCCGAGCAGACCTCAGGGACCATCGCGCCGGCGATGAGGCGGCACCAGGGGGCCGCTCGCTCCTGGACTACGGAGTCCGTGACGGTGCGGGCGCCGGCCGACGGGGGGCAGCACTGCCGCACGGATGATGACCAGCGAGGACGTCTCCGCGATCGGTGCCAGGCCTACACAGCAGAGATCAGCATCCGTGGACTATCCGCGGACCGGACCGGACCGGACCGGACCAGGCCCAGAGCACCTCCACGCTGTTCCCGGCTCGTTCGGCGACCTCCGCAGGGTCGACTCCAGCATTAAGCCAGGACGGCAGTGTTGCGTGCCAAAGGTTGTGACTCCACGAGGTCCGGATCGGCTCAGCTGCCCAGGTACTCGTGCACCAGGCGCACGGCCGTAGCTCCCTCGCCCACCGCCGAGGCGACACGCTTGATCGAGCCCTTCCGTACGTCTCCCGCCGCGAATACGCCGGGCATGCTCGTCTCCAGCGGCATGGGGTCTCGACCGAGTGGCCAGCGCGCGGGGGACTCCTCGCGGATCTCGCGCCCCGTCACCAGGTAGCCCTGCCCGTCGCGCGCCATGCTGTCCGGGAGCCACTGTGTGTGCGGTTCACCGCCGATCATGATGAACAGTGCGGCTGCCGGAACCCGCTCGACGGTGTTCGCCGTCCGATCCCCGAGCGTCAGGTGTTCCAGGTGCCCATCGCCGCCACCGTCGACCACCTCCGTCCGATGGCGGACGATGATATTCGGCGTCGCCTCGACGGCACGCACCAGATAGGCCGACGCTGACTTCGCCAGGCTGTCGCCCCGCACCACCAAGGTGACCGTGCGAGCGTGCTTGGCCAGATGCACCGCGGCCTGACCGGCCGAGTTCCCGGCGCCGACGATGAAGACGTCCTGATCTCGCATCGCCCGGCTCTCGCCCACGGCCGCGCCGTAGAACACGCCGGAACCGACCAGAGCTTCCAGGCCCGGCACGCCGAGTCGCCGCCAGTCGACACCTGTGGCGATCAACACCGCGCGTGCGCTGACCTCGGAGCCGTCCAGCATGTGCGCCACTCGCCGGTCGCCGCGGCGTTCGAGCGCGACCGCTTGTTGTGCGAAGACGATGTGCGCGCCCATCAGCCACGCCTGTTCGCAGGTCTGCTCCATGAGGTCGCCGCCGGCAATGCCGTGGGGGAACCCCGGATAGTTCCTGATCATCGGGCTCGTCCCGGCCTGCCCACCCGAGATGGCCTGCTCAAGCAGCACGGTGTTCAGTCCTTCGGACGCCGCGTACACGGCCGCCGTCAGGCCGGCCGGCCCGGCGCCGACGATGGCGGCGTCGCAGACGTCCATGTCGTTCGTGACGCTGACCCCGAGCGCGCGCGCGAGATCGGGCAGCCTCGGATCGATGAACGCCTGGCTGTCATGGCGGATCACCACCGGCAGGTGCGACGCGTCGATGCCGGCCTCCCTCAGCAGACGCCGTCCGGCCTCCTCCTCGGCCGGGTAGACCGCGAACGGCAGGTTGAAGCGCGCCATCACATCGCGCAGCCGCAGCACACGGCGGTCGCCCTTTCGGGCGACGACGCGGAACAGCTCGAATTTCGGTTCCTGATCCTTCGTCCACGAGGACAGGAACTCGCTCACCGCGCGGTACAGCATCTCGTCGTCCGCCCACGGTCGCACGATGTGGTAGTCGGCGCGGCCGAGCGCGATCGCCTGTACGGCCGGGCTGGTCGACGAGTAGTCGCGGTCCACGAGCAGCACACGCTTGGCGCGCGGATACAGCTCATGTGCCCGTGTGAGGACGTCGACGGAGTCGTCGTCCACGAGCAGCAGTGCGAGGGGTTCCCTGGCCCGCGCCAGTTCCTGCACCGCGATGAGCGCGGCTTCCGGCGAGCCCGCGCCGTTCACCGTGAATGCTCTGCCGAACCGTCGCGTGAGGTCGGCGAGCAGCACGCGAAGCGAACTCGGGTCATGATCCACCACGAAAATGACCGGCCACGTCACCTGTGCAAGCCTAATGGCGGCCGGCGGGTCATGCGCGGCTCGCCGCGACAGGCTGTCCAGCCTTGGGGCCGGCCCCTGGGATCGATCTTTCGGCTGCCGCACGGGAATGACCATCAAGCCGGTGTCGCGTCTGGGACCACTTCGAAACCACACGCTACGCAGATCACCAGCACAGCAGAACGACCGACCATGCGCCTCACACCCGCTGACCTCGGAGAATGCCTCCCGCAATGTGCCGGGGGCCAAGGGGTCGCAGGTTTCAGATCCTGTCGTCCCGACGGTGTATTTGCAGGTCAGAGGGCCGTTTCCGATCACCGGGAGCGACTCGACGAGTCGGGGGTGGCATGGGTGTCACTGGCAGGAGAGGACGGTGCGGAGATCGTCCGTGGAGGCTCCTCCGAAATCCGGTGCGTACAGCCCGGTGTCGGCTTCGGACAGTTCTTCGGCCAGGTGGGCAAGGGGGAGACGGGGTTGTATGGCAGCGCGCGCGGCCACGATGCTCAGCGCCAGTGGCAGGCCCGCGCAGCGCTTGAGTATCGCGGTGACCGCGTCGGGTTCGGCGCCGAGGCGGTGCTCGCCGAGGTGGCGGGTGAGGAGCCGGCGGGCCTCGATCTCGGACAGGGCGTCCAGGGTGAGGAGTTTCGCTCCGTGGGTGGTGACCAGGCCGGCAAGCTGGTGCCGACTGGTGATCAGCACCATGCAGCCGGGACTGCCCGGCAGCAGCGGGATGGCCTGAGCGGAGTCACGGGCGTTGTCCAGCACCACCAGCATCTGCTTGTCCGCCACCAGGCTGCGGTACAGAGCGGCCTGGGCATCCGGCTCGGCGGGGACCGCCGCGGACTCCATACCCAGTGCGTCGAGGAAACCCCGTACCGCCACGGCAGGCGGTACGGGCTCCCTGGAGGGACCGAAGCCGTGCAGGTTGACATACAACTGCCCGTCCGGGAAAAGTCGTTGACGGTGATGGGCCCAGTGCAGGGCCAGGCTGGTCTTGCCTATCCCTCCCATGCCGCCGATCGCCGAGATGGGCACGGTACCTCCGGAATCGGCCTGCCCCTCCAGCGCTGCCGAGAGCGCGGCCAGCTCGCGCGTCCGGCCGGTGAACAAGCCCGACGGCGCCGGCAACTGGCGCGGCACCGGCACCGACGCCGTAGCAGCCGGAGCGGACCTGGCCCTTACCCCCGTCCCCGGGGCAAGAGCGGGATCGGCCGTGAGTATCTGCTGGTGCAGACGCTTGAGCGCCGGGCCCGGGTCGATACCCAACTCCTCGACCAGCAGCCCCCGGGTGTACTGGTAGTGCCCCAGCGCTTCGGCGGTCCGCCCGCACCGGTACAGCGCCAGCATCAGCTGACCTGCCAGCCGTTCATCCAATGGATGCTCCCCGGCACGGGCACGCAAGACCGGCAGCAGACCGCTGTGCTGACCTAGCCGCAACCGGACATCCGCCCAGTCCAGCTCCGCAGCGAGCCGCTCGTGATGCAGGCAAGCGCGTACCGCGCTGCTCCACGGGGTCCCCACACCAGCGAGCACCTCCCCCCGCCACAGCCCCACAGCCCGCCCGAACAACGCCGAGGCCTGCTCATCCCCGTCCGCCCTGCGCGCCTGCTCCACCAGATCGCGGAACTGGTACAGATCCACCACCGCCGGATCAACAGCGAGCACATAACCCGCAGAGCGACGGGCGATATCCACACCCTCCGCCACGGCCAAGGCCTGCCGCAGCCGCGACAGGTAGCCATACAACGTCCCCCGCTGCGCCGGCTCCTCCCCCCACAACCGCTCCGCCAGCTGACCAATGCTCACCTCACGGTTGACATCCACCAACAAGGCCGCCAGCAGGAGCCGTTGCCGGGCATGGCCGAGATCGACCAGCCGACCGTCGACACCCACCTCGATGCTACCCAGGACCCCCAACTCCACCGTCATCCCGGCCACCAACCCCCTTCTTCCAACCAACCCGTCCTCCCGGTACGGAGGGAGTCACGCCGTTGCGGTCTCGCCGACTCGCCCGCGGCGCGCGACCGTACGAAGCCGGTACGACGTTGCTGTGTGCGTGGTGCCCGCCCATGCAGGCCGGTGAGTTCGACTTTCGACCCAGTCCTGCCCCGAGGTGGGCTTGGGCCACCCGAGTTGGATGCGGGTCGGCGTGGTCTCGTCTGAGGAGCTCCGGCCGACCAGGCCGAGGATCTCTCCCCCCGCGGGAGATACGGAGGCCCTCGCCGCGCAGGGCGTGAACGGTGCCGCCCGGCCGAGCTCGAAGCGGCCGCGCTCGGGGACGGCAGGTGGCAGTCCCGGTCATCGTGTTCCTCTTGGATGTAGGAGGGTCGGCTGCTGCCGTCGGCTTCGGGGTGGTCGTGGGAAGCGGGCGCAGCAATCAATACCTGTGTGGCAAGATCTTCAGGGTGTCGCCACACGAGTATCGGTGACAGGGAAGAAGGTAACCGCAACCCCCCAGTAGGACAACTGCTGTAGCGAAGTCGCCCAGAGCCTCGCGCACCAGTATGACTCCGTGGCGGATCCGACATCGTGGCTGAGCCGCCAGGGCGTCCGGCAGACCTGCTGTGCGTCCTTGGAAGGTGCCGTCAAGCGCGGGTTGGGGGCGGCCGCGGGTGGAGCACCGACGGCGAGTCACCTTCTGCTCCCGCGCCCGCGCTGGATCCGGTACATCGTCGAGAGCGAGCACCCGTAATTGCCCGCGTCCAGCTCCCGCGTCCACACCTGGACAGGCGGGAGCTCGGCGCACTCCGGCCGGTCCAACACCATGAGGGCCGCGGCCCGTTCGGGTCTGGAGGGAGCCGACGCGGAGCTGCGGCCTGCGCTCCGCCGGCCGGCGGGCTTGAGCCATCCGCACCATCAACGCCAGGATCCCCCGCCCGTCGCAGACCCGGCCTGGGACCAACGTTCGGCCGTCGTCGAGAGGGTGGAGGTCGGTTGGCGACGTACTCGACGTACGCGTCGAAATCAACGCGTCGAGCACGCCATCGACTTCATGAACTGGGCGGTTCAACACGGCGGGCAGGGGCGACGATCGCCACAACTCATACTGTTGAATAATCTCGTCGGTAACTTCACCACAGCAGTTGTCCTGGGGTCGGACCGTGGGTACCTTCTAGGACAGGCGTCGGACCGATGTGGCGGAGTCAGCCGGATTTCGCCACAGAAGTAGATGTGCTGCTGTCGCTCCCGCTGCGCCATGTGGACGATATCGGGTGCGGAAGGAGGCCTCGTGCTCTTTGCAGACGCTTCTCACCATCTGTCAAGAGCGCTGGTGCGGTGCGATCCATGGCGCTGACCGCCGTCCCGCCTCTGCAGGCGGCGGCTCCATCCGTTCGCTGCGACATGGGTGAAGCCCGCCCAGCCCTTGCACCGGCACTCGGCGCCACCTCTCCTGCAAAACGCGGCAGTCTCAGGTCGGCTCGACGACGAGGGGAACCGGGCGATCGGCCTGTGATCCATTGCAGTGGCAGTCCGGCGGGGGCCCAGCGGAGCGTTGCTCAGCTCAACTTGTCCTACATCTGAGGGGTCACAATGATCTGGACCGACACCAGCAGTGCCGTGAGCGCGGAAACTCCGCACGTTGCTCCGCGCGAGGCCGCACTCATCCTTAACCCTGCCGACCGCTGCCAGATCGAGACCCTCCCCAAAGCCGCCCGGAATCTGGTGGAAGAACACCTGACTCGGTGGAACCTGGCATCGCTCATAGACGACGCGAAGGTTGTGGCCAGCGAGTTGGTCACCAACGCTGTCCAGTACGCCCCATGCACAGCTGTCGGGTTCGCTTTACGCTACGCCGAAGGTGCATTGCGTATTGAGGTCGAAGACGATTCCTCCGAAGATCCCATGCTGCGACAGGCCAACGGTTATGAGGAACACGGGCGGGGACTTCAGCTGGTCGGGCACCTCTCCCACAGGTGGGGGTTTCACAGGAACGGGAGCGGCACGAAGACGACATGGTGCCTGTTCGACACCAGCTCGGCGGTCGGCAGCAACCAAGACTGAGGTGGTCCGCTTGCGGCGGAATCATGGCACGACCCAGCACAGAGCGTGCTCCGGTGTCGGCTCATCCCAGGCTTTCCTGCGCGCTGGAGCGTTAGAGCTTCGTCGCGGTCGGCCGCCCAGGTGGATCAAGTCTCTGGAATCCAAACGGGATTCTCGCGTTCTGCACCTGTGAGATGCGACCGGGAGTGGGCCCCTCATTTCTCTGAGACGGTGGTGACCCCCGGCGTTCACGGCGTGCGACCTCATGTCGTACCGCCGGATCCGGCAATCGTCCGTCGCGCCCGAGAGGCGCCGGAGTGCTGACGCTGCACGCCGACCGAGCGTGTTCCCATCTTCAGCGATCTGCATCGCTCGACGGTTTCACTGAGCACCGTCCTTCCTGAGCGGGAACGCCCAAGTGGTGCCGCCCGACTCAACGGCCTGCATGAAGGCGTCGACGGCCTGACGGCGCATCTGCGGGCTCCACTGCGGTGCCTGCTCGGCCATCCTTGTGACGAACTCGATGACTCCGGCGTTCCTGAGGGCCAGGTAGTCGTCAAGCTCGGTGTCGATCGTGGCGGCCAGATCGTCGTCAAGGAAGTAGGCCGCCTGCGGGCCGTTATCGTCCGCCAGGCCGAAATGGCTTGCCAATCCCAGCAGGTGCTTCAGCCGGGGGTTGGGCAGGGAGTCGAGCGGTGGATTGAGCAGCTCACGGATGTAACTGGAGGAAATCGATCCGTACTTCCCCTCCGCGCTGATCGTTTTTGCGGCCTCCTCGGGGGTGTACGGACCTCGCCCAGGAGGATGGACCGCGTGGAACAAACGGCGCAGTTTTGCTGGGAACGACTGCCGTGGCCGCTCGTCGCCGAGTCGCTCCCTCCGACCGCCGACGAAGACGGCCGGACACACCTGAAGCGCAGCGGCCAGGTACTCGATCGTCTGCAGCGTGGGATTGTCCCGGTGCCCCTTGCGCAGATGAGAGATGTAACCGTCGGTGATGTCCCCGCCGAGGCTGCTGACGATCTGAGCGAGCTCAATGTTGGTGTACCGCCGGCCACGGCCAACAGGGGACAGGCACAAGTCATCGAGGATGGCCGCAAACGACTGCGGTGGACCATCAGACACAGCCACACCTCCCACCAGTCCCCGGCGCGACGGTCATTGGGGATCAACCCGGCCGCCGGCCAAGAAGGCCACTGCTGAACTTCCCCAGCAGAGGCCACCAGATCTCTCTGGCGCGCCATACATGCCAGAGGCACCGAGCCGTGAGGGCCCCGGTGAGACTCATGGATGCGCCAGGTACGAGTGCCCTGAACTGCTCACCGAGCCCGAGATGCTTGCACGGTAGGCCATCCGAGCAAGCAAGTATACTGCCGCGGCGAGAAGCCGCCAGGATGTTGCACACAAGCACGAAATGGGGGTCGCCTCGAAGATCGGCTCCGGCGGTTGTTGCAGCTCTCTCGGCACAGCCCCCGCGGTCCCTGGAAGACTGCGCAGCCAACGCCGGCCGACAGGAACGGATGCGGGCACTAGCGCTTCCTGGGGACGGGCCCCAGTCCCTCCGCGATCCGCATCACGTGCGGTGTCGCCTCGGACGGGGTTACGGCCTCCACAAGGTTCTGCTGCTCGGTCAGGCGCCCAATGAGGTCGTCTGCGAACTCCTCGGCTTCCCGTTCCTCGTACTGGGTATGGGTCGTCCGCTCGGCGACCAAGCGCGCCATCTTGCTCGGCAGATGCGGCGCGAAGTGGCGCACGCCCTTTCCGGGTCCGAGGGCGGTGGGCTGATGGCCCAGGAGCAGGTGCGCGAGTTCGTGCAGCAGAATGCCGAGCCTGTGGTACCAGGACTGGGACTTCGCGCAGCAGACGACGTACGTTCCGTTGGCGAGCCGTGCCGTCCCACCGCTGAGGCGCGTGTTGCGCAGGACCACGAACCTGATCTCGACACGCGCGCCGAGGCGCTCGCTCATCACCTCGCCGACACGGCGGCAGGCGTCCCGGTAGGTCGCCGTATGCGAGAGGTTGAACTGCCCGACCACCTGGTCGCAGAGTTCCCTGCGCTCGCGCTCGTCCATACCGATCTCCCTGCTGAGCCATAAAGCGATCTTCATGACCCTGACTGTTTCATTGAGCACCGTCCTTCCTGAGCGGAAACGCCCAGGCGCTCTCGCCGGACTCGACGGCATGCGAGAAGGCTTCAATGGCCTGGCGACGCATCTGTGGGCTCCACTGGGGTGCTTGCACGGCCATCCGCGTGACGAACTCCACGACTCCGGCGTCCCTGAAGGCCGCGTAGTCGTCGAGCTCGGCATCGATCGTGGCCGCTAGGTGGTCGTCGAGGAAGTAGGCTGCCTGCGGCCCGTCGTCGTCAGCCAAACCGAAAAAGTCGGCAAGCCCCAGTAGGTGCTTCAGCCGGGGGTTGGGCGGCAACTGCGGCGGCGGATTGAGCAGTTCGCGAATATAACTGGAGGAGATCGATCCGTACCTACGGTTATCAGTGATGGAATTCGCGACCTCCTCCGGAGTGTACGGTCCCCGGTCGGGAGGGTGGACCACGTGGAACAGGCGGCGCAGCTTGTCCGGGAACGACCGGCGCGGCTGCTCGACACCGAGGCGTTCCCGGCGGCCTCCGACGAAGACGGCCGGGCTCACCCCGAGCGCAGCGGCCAGGTCCTGGACGGTCTGCAGCGTAGGGTTGTCCCGGTGCCCCTTACGCAGGTGGGAGATGTAGCCGTCAGTGATGTCCCCGCCGTTGTCGGCGACGAGTTGGGCCAGTTCGCTGTTGGTGTAACGCTGGGAACGACCGACGGGGTGCAGGCACAGGTCGACGAGTATGGCCGCGAACGACAGGGACAGATCCCTCGCCATAGCCGCACCTCCACAACGATTCCCTCATCGGGTGCGCCAACCCTGCTGCCAGCCAGTCACGCAGGAGTGGCTGCTGGTCAGCTCAAGCCATCCGAAGGTTAGCAAACTGCAGTAGTAGCAGGCCATCACTCTTCAGCACGGGGGTATGAATACGCTGGTGGCGACGGCCGGGGTGACGAAGGGTCGGGCAGCGTGCTTCCTTATTGAGCACCACGTGATCGTCGCGACGGTGGGGTCCTGCGGGTGGGGCAAGGACGCCACTGGGCCGCTGCCGGGTCCCCTGCCCGCGGTCGTTCGAAGATCGGGCGCCCGTGGCGCTCCTGCTGTGGTGCTCAGCAAGCACCACCATCGCGTCCCCGCCGTCGAAGCCGATCGACGGCGTCGGTCAGGAACTCCACTTTGCGGACAGCGACGGTTCCCGTGCGAACGGCGTTGGTGCGGTCGGATTCACGCGTCTGAGAGGCAGGGCCGCTTGTACGCCCGCGCGATCCGAAGCCACCAGCCGACTTCGGCTTCGATGCTGCTGGCGTCCAGGATCTGCTCATCGTCCGGAGGCATCTCGGCGTCCTCGGAGTGTCGCGCTCCACGCTGCCACGCCTTGAGCGCGGCCCGGAGTTGGGCTGCCTCGACAGCAGCTGTGAGCCTGTCGTGGGTGAGGCCGGATTCCCGACCCAACCGATCGGCTGTCTCGCGCACCGCGGGATCAAAGAGGGGCTTGAGTATCAGGCGCCAGTCGTTGAGCTCGATCACGATCCGGCGCACGCGATGATACGGATCCAGCCTCTGCCGACGGATAACCATGACGCTTTCCGGGGACACGGACCGGAGCGTGCGGTGCAGGCCCCTCAGGGTGAAGAAAGCCCGCCACCGACGCAGCCAGGCACGTAGCGGCGGGATCCCCACCATCAGCCCGAGCAACAGAGGAACGGTCAGCACATTGAACGTCAGGACGATTACTTTGATCTGGGGTCCGGCGTCGTAGAGCTGGAATCTCACCGCGATAACGCTGGCTGCCATGAACAGGAGGTAGATACTGGCAAGCGCGGCGACCATGCCGAAGAGGCGAAGCCTGCGTCGTAGTCGGGGAAACTCTGCGTAGTCGTCCAAACGTGCCCAGGTGAGGCACCAGAAGGTCACGACGAAGGTCCCGGCCGCCGCTGGCAGGTGAAAGACCATGTAGAAGGCGAAAACCGTGAGTTGGTACGGCACGTAGGTGGCGGCGAAATCGTTGTGCACACGCTCTACGGGAACGTTCGACAAACTGAACAGGACGGCCATGCCGGCAATGTCCACAGCGTAGGCCGCTATGGCCCAACGTGACCACTTCCACGCCATACTGGCCGAATGGTGCAAAAACAAGCCCAGTGTCAACCAGGATGCAGCGGTCGCCGTCATATGGCTGGCCACCACCAGAATCGAGACATTGGGTATGCCTGTAGCCCGGTTGATCCATTGCTGTGTCGCGGGCGCAGACAGCCACGCGACCGCGGTAGGAAAGTAGATTGCTGCACAGAGGGCCAACAGCCTGGGATTACCGTGATGGGTGCGTAATTGCCGGAACTTATGAGCGAGCACACTCGTGTACGCGACGGCAACAATGAGAGCGACGATGTTAAAGATCACTGAGGTCCCTCTGGGGTCGTTCTTCCCGGGCACTGGAGAATGTGCACAGCGGCCGCCCTGTCGCGCCAGCCGACGCTCCCACACCCAATCCGCATCCCTCATTCCCGCGTCGGCACGGACGGATGATAGCGACGGCGGTTGGCGTACATCCAGCCTCGAACTTTGAACAGTTCCGTCGGCTTGTGCGGCGGAACGTTTCGGCTTCCTGGGCCGGCTTTGAGCAGGCCGGCGGCCCGGCTGTCGCGTCGGGCGGGCACCGGGTTCCACGGCTCCGAGGTCGGGGTGCAGGGCTGGTGTCCCGGGCGGCGCGGATGCGGTCCTCGGCCCGGGCCCACTGGCGGTGCCGCAACTCCAGTCGTGCGATCGACGTGTCCTTGGCGCCGGCCGCGTCCAGGGCCGCAGTTTCCCGGCCAACCACCAAGC
Source organism: Streptomyces sp. NPDC004647 (assembly GCF_040609575.1). Classification (NCBI taxonomy): domain Bacteria; kingdom Bacillati; phylum Actinomycetota; class Actinomycetes; order Kitasatosporales; family Streptomycetaceae; genus Streptomyces; species Streptomyces sp. NPDC004647. The sequence goes on from NZ_JBEXKU010000039.1 coordinate 65,897, forward strand.
GTGCTCGCCGACTTCGGCCCGTCCCGCCGGATGGCCCTCAGCGCGCACGGGGACCGGTTGCGGACAGCATGCTCGCTGCGGCGCGGCCTCAATGCGCTGCTGCGGTGCGAGGTCTCTCAGTCCGCCGGCCTTTTCGATCGTTTTGATCCGGCTGCTCCGGTACCCCACGCTTCGGCGACCCGCATGACCTGCGGCGTCACCTCCGATGGCCGGATTTCGGCATCCTCGAAGTACTGACGCTCGGTCAGCGAATAGAGGAGCCTGTCGGCGAACTCCTCGGCCTCGAGTTCCTGTTTCTCGGCGTGAGTGGTTCGAGAGGCGATGATCTCCGACATCCTGCTGGGCAGGTGCGGCGCGAACCGGCGCAGGCTCTCCAGGTGCGCCTGGCCAACGCCTTCATGCCCGAGGAGCACGTGCGCGAACTCGTGGAGCAGGATTCCCAGCCGGTGGTACCAGGACCGAGAGCTCGCGCACAACACGGCATACGATCCGTCGTGGAGCCGTACGGTCGCCCCGCTGAGCCCGCCGCTGCGCATGCGGATGAACTTCACCTCGACTGAAGCGCTGAGGAGTTCGCTCATCACCTCGCACACCCGACGGCAGGCGTCTTTGTACGTGGCTGCACGCGGCAGACTGAACCGGTCAAGCATCTGCTCACAGAGTTCATCGAGCTCATGCCGATCCATGCTGCCGTCCTAGGTCGGGCACTCCGGGTGTTGGTCTTGATGCGCTCTCCCAGCGGCTCTTGCCGTGTCAAGTATAGGAGACACGCACATGCTGACGAAAGCTTGACCGTGGGGCCGGATGCTCGCATCGCTTGCAATTCCACCCATAAGGAACCCAGAGTGTCGGTCTGCTGCCCTCCGGGTGTTCCGCGTCTGAATCCGAGGCTTCCCGCGCGCTGATCTCGCAGATCGCCGCCCGTTCACCAACGAGGCAAGAACGAAGCAAGGTCTGCCCAAGATCTCCCGATCGCCCTCGCTGTTAACTGGGCATTGGCAGCCGAAACACGGACTGTGAATGAGATCAAGCGCTCCGCACACCACGAGTGGCTTCGGCAGTGGGTGATCAGGCAGCAGGCGGGCTTGAGGAAGGCTCAGACAGTGCTTGGAGCCTGCCCGGCCGTGAACGACCAGCGAGGGCCCGTCTGCGGCTCCCCTTCAGCGCCCGAACGCGGAGCTGGCGACGCAGCCGGACCATTCCATCCAGGCGACGTGCGGCTCAGGGTGCTCCCACGGGACGTCGTCCAAAACAGCCAAGAACAGGGGCCGTCGTGTCGCAGGAGACGTCCGGAGCGGGGTCCGACGTACTCGCCGTGCTGGAGTTGCTGGTCAGCGCGGGACCGGCGGACCTTCTCGATACGCCCGTACAGGAAGCTCGCCAGCGAGGTGCCACCGGCGCCGAGCTGGAGGCGGTGGAACACGCCAGGCGATTAGGGATGGCCATCCACGCTCGGCTGTACCAGCGCCAGCAGCGTGAGACAGGCCTCTCCGCTCTCGTGGACACGGCGCGGGAACTGGCTGCGCCGCACGATCTGGAGTCCACACTCAAGATCATCACCAGGCGGGCGCGACTCCTTCTCGGCGCCGACATGTCCTGCATCAGCCTCCCGGACGACGACGGAGCGTTCCGTGTGTGCGCTTCCGATGGTCACACCGCAGCACTGAGAGTCGGGCTGCGGCTGCCGTCGAGCGCCGGGATCGGCAGCGTTGCGACGGCCAGCCCCTCACCTTTCTGGACCCCCGACTACCTCGCCGACCATCGGTTCCAGCACAGCGAGAGCATCGATGAGGTGGTCGGGGCAGAAGGTCTTCACGCCATCATGGCGGTCCCTTTCAGCGACTGCACACAGTCACTCGGCGTGCTGTATGTGGCCGACCGGAGGGTGCGTCACTTCAGCGCGGACGAGATCTCGTTGCTGAGCTCCCTCGGAGACATCGCCGGTGTGGCCACCGAGAGGGCCCGGCACTGCGAGCGCATCAATGCCGAGTTGAGCGACCTGAGGCACGGCGCGGCACGGTGCGAAGCCGATCTGGGGGGTGCCCGGGAGCTCAGCGTCATCCACGACCAACTGATCGAACTGGTGCTCAGGGGCGGCGATCTCCGGGCGTTGGCCAAGGATATGAGCCAGCGGTTCGACGGCGGCCTGCTGATCCTCTCCGCCAACGGCACGGTCCTCGCAACGGCCGGGGACATGCCGGAGAAGGAGGAATCCGCCCTGGTGGTGGCCGCGATGGACGCCCACGCGGTCGGCGAGCCGGCGCCGGTGCAACTGGACGACGGCATGTGGGCCATGCCTGTCGTCACCGGCAACGAGTACCTCGGCACGCTGTTCCTCGATCCCTGCCGCCCGCTCGCGGACCGGGACCAGCGGCTGCTCCGGTCCGCAGCGCAAGCCACGGCGGTCATGCTGCTGTTGCAGAGCAGCAGGAGTGTCTCGGCGGAGGGCCAGGTGCGTGACGAGCTCCTCGAGGATCTGCTGGTCAGCCCGCAGCGCCCACGGCAGCAGCTCGAGAAACGCGCACGCCGATTCGGCATCGACCTGAGCGCGCCTCATGTGGTGGTGATAGCCCGCCCCGAGGGGGGAGCCCAGACCAAGGCGTGCACCTGGGCCTCCTCCTATGCCCACCGCATGAACGGACTCAAGAGCATGCACGGTGACTCCGCCGTACTCCTGCTCCCGGCAA
>NZ_JBEXKU010000040.1:0-68354 GCF_040609575.1 Streptomyces sp. NPDC004647
CTGGCCTCGCACGATTGTCCAGACCTGCGTGGTTCACCTCCTGCGCAACAGCTTCCGTTACGCGGCCCGCCAGGACTGGGACAAGGTCGCCAAAGCCCTCAAGCCCGTCTACACCGCACCCAGTGAAGACGCGGCGACGGAGCGGTTCGGGCAGTTCCAGGAAGCCTGGGGCCGGAAGTATCCGGCGATCATCAAGCTGTGGGAGAACGCGTGGGCCGAGTTCGTGCCCTTCCTCTCCTTCGACGTCGAGATCCGGAAGGTCATCTGCTCGACGAACGCGATCGAGTCCGTGAACGCCCGCATACGCAAGGCCGTCCGGGCCCGCGGACACTTCCCCAACGAGGCCGCCGCCCTCAAGTGCGTCTACATGGCACTGATGAGCCTCGACCCGACCGGCAAGGGCCGCAAGCGATGGACCATGCGCTGGAAGGCACCCCTCAACGCATTCCAGATCGCCTTCGAGGGCCGGCTCACCCCGGCCAACAGCTGAACCTCAACAACCAAGATCAGCCGTTAAATTGACACACCCGGCCTCGCGATGGCCAGCCTGGGGGTGTCGCCGACCCACGTGACCTCGTACTGCTGGTCGAGAGAGCGGATCTCGTTCTTCTCCGGGACCAGGCGCATACGGACCTGGAACACTCGACTCACCTGGGTGCGGACGAAGAAGGTCTGCCAGGCCGGGTCCAGGATGCGCCACTCGGCCACCAGGTCGGCGCCCTCCTCGCGGCCGTCCCGGACGACGTACGGGACATCGGGGCGGTTGAGGCCGAGCAGAGCCGCGTGGACCTCGGCGGCGGATCGCTGGGCGACACCGTCGGCGGGGCGCTTGGTTCCGGTCAGCTTGTCGAAGAGTCCCATGAGATCAACCTATGAGGAGTCGGATGATGCCCCTGCCCGCTGCGTATTGGGCGGGTGGGACCGAGACATGGCGCTTGAAGTGCCGGGTGAGGTGCGCTTGGTCGTGGAAGCCGACTTCAGTGGCGACCCGGGCCGGTGATCGGCCTTGCAGGAGCTGCTTGCGGGCCAGCTCGATGCGGGCCCCGGTGACGTAGGCGTGAGGGCTGACGCCGTACTGCCGTTTGAAGCTGCGAACCAGGTGGGGGATGGTCCGGTCGAACAGTCCGGCGGCTTCGACGAGTGTGACCTTGGTGGTGACGTGACCGTCCAGGAAAGCGCGCAGCCGATGGGCGAGGTTCGGTTCAGGTTCGGGGATGGCGGCGGTGCGCAGCTCGAGGTGACGGCTGAACCGTTCGGCGATCATGGCCAACCGGGCGTCGGTGTCGAGCTGGTCGGGGGTGACGAGACGGTCGTGCAGCCGGCTGATGGCGAAGCGGAGTTCGTGGTCGTGAAAGGTGGAGATGTCCACGGAGGCGCCGACGAGACGCGTGGGGAGGAAGGTGCTGTCGAGGTAGAGGCAGCGCTTGCGGAACCGGCCGTAGCGCTCTGAGGGATAGCCGTTGTGGACCACGCCGGGCGGGAGGATGGAGACGCTGCTGCCGACTGCGCCGTGGTGGCGGGTGTCGAGGTCGTAGCGGATGGCGCCGTCGTCCACGATGAGGACGGTCCAGGTGTCGTGGCAGTGGGCGGGATAGCGGTAGTCGACGATGCGGGCGTGGAACACCTCGGAAACTCCGGGGACCGACGGCCGCCACGCCATGACCCGACACGAGTCGGGAATTTCCTCTGTCACATCAAGAACGTACAAGACCTCTCGTGCGGGCTTCGCCGAGGATCGGGCTCATGGATACGAAACTCGTCAACCTGACCGAGGCGCTGGCCTCCTTCGACGACGTCTACAGCCCCCGGGTCGTGGCGCGCATGAATGACTACGAAGTAAGGATCGCCCACACCTCAGGGGAGCATGTCTGGCACGTCCACGACGACACCGACGAGTTCTTCCTGGTCCTCGACGGCCGGTTCGACGTCGCCATGCGCGATGCCGACGGCAGGGAGACCACGGTCGAGCTGCGTAAGGGGGACACGTTCGTCGTCCCGCGGGGCACCGAGCACAAGCCGTCGTCGCAGGGCGGGTCGATCCTCATGTTCGAGCCTTCGGGGACTTCGACGACCGGGGACCGCTACGAGGGAGAGATCCCGGACCACGTGGACAGCACCACCGGCCACGAGCTCACATAAGACTTCAAGAACTCCCGCGGCACTCGGGCGGCGGGCGGCGGTACGGCGGCGGATGGAGCAGATCTCGGGCTGCGTGCTGGTGGCCCTCGGCATCCGAATGGCACTCGACGGCTGACCCGTCATTGCCGTCACTCCGCCTGGGGGAGTCCTGCCCGCTCCCGGAAGACTTTGGATACGGCGCCGAACGCCTTGAGGCTGTCCGACGACTCCGGTTCGTTGTCGCCCGCGCATCCCGCCATCTCCGGTCACCTTCCGTGCCGCCACCCGTCGCCTTGGTCAACCCGCTCATCGGCGTGGGACGCGGGCACGCGGAGGATCAGCGGGGGCTCGGTTCCTGCCGCGCGGGCTCATGCTCTGCGCCGGCGCCGGCGGTTCTGGGTGCGATGAACAGTGTGGCCGCGAGCGCGAGGACCAGCATCCCGGCGCAGACGTAGCTGGAGACTTCGAGGGCCGTGGCCATGGCCTCGCGTGCGGCGTCCGCGGCCGTTGCCGTCTGTGGGGCGTTGGAGAGTGAGGGGATCACCGATCCGGCGCTCTGCGATACGACTCCGCTGAGCTGTTCGGCGTCCCGGCCCGAGAGCCCGGTGCTGGTGAGGCGGTCGCGGAGGCTGGAGGTGAGGGTGCTGAAGAACAGCGTGGTGAGTACAGCGATGCCGAGCGCGGCGCCCAGTTCGCGTGCCGCGCTCTGGATGCCCGACCCCTGTCCGGCGCTCTCGGCGGGTACGTCCACCAGGACGACGTTGGTGACTTGCGCCGTGGCGAACCCGACGCCGATGCCGTAGATGAACAGTGCGATCGCGATCAGCCACCAGGTGCTGTCGGTTGCGGCGATCAGTCCCAGCATCACCAGACCGGCGGCCTCCAGGAGCAGACCGATCCGTACCTGCGTCAGCGCGGAAGCGGTCATGGAGAAGCTCGCGCCGCTGGCGCAGAAACTGCCCGCGGCGAGAGCGACGAGCGCGAGACCAGCTTGGAACGCGCTGTAGTCCAGAGCGAACTGCAGCCACAGCGGCATCACCGCGATGATGCCGAACTCGCCGAGGCCGACGAAGAGCGTCACGACGTTGCCGTTGCGGAACGAGGGGATCGAGAGCAGCCGCACGTCCATCAGCGGCTCGTCATTCCTGCGGCCGAGCGCTGCCTGCCGGCGCCAGAACGTGAGCAGGACCAGGGCCGATACGAGGAAGGCGACAAGGACCGGAGAGGGACCGCCGCTCCACGAGAGCCCGCCGATGGACAGGGGCTCGGTGGTGATCAACCAGCCGTGGGTGCGTCCTTCGATCAGGGCGAATGCCAGCGAGCCGAGCCCGATCGCCGACAGGACGCCGCCGGGGACGTCGATACGCCCCGTGGTGCGGGGTGACGCGGGCAGGTAGAACAGAGCGCCTGCGATGATCGCCGCCACGAGCGGGATGTTGATGCCGAAGGCCCAGCGCCAGGAGAAGTCCGCGAGCCAGCCGCCCAGCAACGGACCGACAGCCGCGGCGGCACCGATGGTCGATCCCCAGATGGCGAATGCCTGACCTCGGGCCTTGCCAGTGAACGTCGCGTTCACCAGGGCCAACGATGTCGGCAGGATCATCGCACCGCCGGCGCCCTGCAGGAACCGCGCCAGGATCAGCAGGCCGCCGTTGGGCGCGATCGCGGCCACCACGCTCGTCACGCCGAACACGACGAGGCCGATGAGGAAGATCTTGCGGGCGCCGTGCAGGTCGGAGAGGCGTCCGGTGATCAGAAGCAGCGCGGCGAAAACGATCGCGTAGGACTCCTGGATCCATTGGGCCTCGACGGAGTCGATCGCGAGGTCGTGGATGATCGGAGCGAGGATCACGTTGACGATGGTGATGTCCACGACGATCAGGGCCACGCCCAGGGATACGGCGATGAGGCCCAACCATTGGCGTATGGGAGGGGATTTGACTGTGCCGTCCAAGATGACTCCACTCAGAGATACCTTTGTGGCAAAGGTAGTTAGCTTTGCCGCAAAGGTAAAGTGGGAGGGGTAGGTTGTCAAACCGCGTGACAGAGCGCGCATCACCTGCGCACATCGGAAAATGGAGCATGCCCATGGAGAAACCGGAGTCCGGCAACGTTGAGGTCCAGCGCGATCGCCTCATGGACGGGCTGCGAGCGTTCGGCGCCAACTACACCGAGTTCACCCGGCGCTTCGCGACCTGGTTGGGCCTGCACTCCACCGACGCCGCAGCGCTGGCCGAGATCCTCTACGCCGAGGACAAGGGTTCACCCCTGTCCCCCGCCCGGCTGGGCGAGCGCATCTCCCTGTCCTCCGGCGCGACGACCATCCTGCTGAACCGCCTCGCACGGGCGGGGCACATCGTCCGCACCCGTGAGCACACCGACCGCAGGATCGTGACGCTGCGCAGCAGCCCCGGCATCAGACCGCGGGCCGAGGAATTCTTCGGCCCCTACGGCGAACGCATGGCTACCGAGATGTCGCAGTACACCCCCGAGCAGCTTCAGCAGTTCGAGGACTTCATCAACCACCTTCGCAGCACCATGGATTCGCTGCTCGCCAACGAATACCAAGAGCCCCGACCGGCGGCCCGTCCCTCACCGGGCGACACCTGACCAGCGAGTGCCTTCCCCCCGACGCTCGCACGTAGCCTGGCCATCGCGGCTGCGCAGACGCTCTCCGGCCATCGCAGGAACCGCCGTGGTCCATGGAGATGGCCGTGGAAGGCGGTCCAGCCGGGTGGTTCACCCCAGCCCCGGCAGGCTCCGCAGCTCGCTGATCTTCAGGATCCGTGCGAGCAGCACGAAGAGGACGAGCATCGTGACGCCTCCTGCGGTCAAGCCCAGAACGGGCGCCCATGTGCTCGATGTGACGGTGGTGGCGCAGGTGCGGGCCGCGAACCAGCCCAGCGTTCCGGCCGCGAGAGCAGCGGTCGTCAGCTTGACATAGGTGCGGCACAGTCTCTTGCCGTCCAGTCGGCCGCCGAGGCGTCGTCGCAACAACAGCGCGGTGATGAGCAGGCCGATGGCGTAGGAGGCGGCGTAGGCGCCGCCGATTCTCGGACTCCGTCCGAGCGCGACTTCGGAGTCGGGCGTCCGGGGCTCTTCGGGTGTGCCGCGGTCCGCTCGGGCGGGTGGCGGCCCACGGCGAGCAGCGGATGGACCGTAGAGCCGAGTCAGGCGGCATCGGTTCGCGCCGCGGCGACCACCACCGTGGCGTAGTGCATCGTGAAGCTGCCTCCCACTGCGTCGATGGCGGCGCCGATGCCCGCCAGCACCTCTTCCAGCTTGGCCGGCGGGAGCCGGGTGTGGCCGCCGGTAGTGGGCAGTTGGTCCAGCCACTCGTCCCGGGTGTAGGACCGCTCCCAGTCGAATCGCCACTGCTCCGGCTCGCTTAACGCGCCCACCTCTCGGATGCCGTCGGCTGCTTTGGTGCACAGCGCCGAGTACCCGTCCGAGCCGGTCGTCCACTGGCGGGAGGCAAGCGAATCGGGCATCACCCGGCGGTAGACCGCGGAGAAGGCTTCGGCCACCTCGGGCGACGGTTGACCCCCGTTCCAGAACACCGCCAGCCGGCCACCAGGCCGCAGCGCCTCGGCCGCCTTCGCCGCTCCCGCGACCGGGGCCATCCAGTGCCAGGTCTGCCCGGAGACGACGGCATCGAATGCTCGGCCGGCAGGCTCCCAGGCTTCGAACGCCGCCACCTCGACCTCGAGCCCGCGCTGTCGCGCCGCCCACTCGGCCATCCGCGCGTCGACCTCGACCCCGAGCACCCTGCAGCCGGCCGCTTGGAACTGCCGGGCCGCGATGCCGGTACCGATGCCGACGTCGAGAAAGTCGGGCCCGGGGCTTTCTGCGACGATCCGCTCCACCATCGCGTCGGGATAACGGGGCCTGGCTCGGTCGTAGCGTTCGGGGTCCGAGCCGAACGACTCCGCTATCTGTCGGGCTCGATGAGGCTCGAGTTCGGAGAGACGTGCTCGCTCCGGCGGTATAGTGGGCATGTGCCCACTATAAGTGGGCACATGCCCACTCGTCGACCGGGTGGGGCGGAGCGAGGACAGGAGGAATGCACGATGCCGACAGGCGTGGCCATCCGCGATGCGCGCGACCAGCTGTTCGACGCCGCCGAGCGCGTCCTGCTCCGGGACGGGCCGAGCGCGCTGACCAGCCGGGCGGTCACCACGGAGGCAGGCTGCGCCAAGGGCGTGCTGCACCGGCACTTCGCCGACCTCGACGCCTTCCTCGCCGAGCTCGTGCTGGACCGCATCGCCCGGATCGACAACCAGGCCGCCGCCCTGCGCAACTCCGCCGGGACCGGCACCGTCGCCGGCAACCTCACCGGCGCGCTGATGGCCCTGTTCGGGTCGGTCGCCGTGGCGATCGTCGGCCTCGTCACCTCCCGGGATGACCTGCGCGCCCGGCTGCGCCAGGCCAGGCCGACCGGCGTCCCGGTCCTGACGGACGCTGCGGCCATGATCGCCTCCTACCTCACCACCGAGCGGGAACTGGGCCGCGTCGCGGCGGATGCCGACGTCGACACGCTCGCTCCCACGCTGATCGGGGCCGTGCACATGCTGTTCGCCGACCGGAAAGGCACCCCGTCCAAGGCTGGAGCTGTCCACAAGGTCGTGACCACGGTCATCGTCGGCGTCGTCCAAGAACCGCTGCCATGAACGGCCACAGCAAGCCCGCACCCGGGGAATCGGGCACCGGTGCGCGCAAAAGCTCAGCCTGGCGGACGGGTCCAACTGGGCTGAGCTCGGGCGTCTGCAGGCTGCCCTCATCGACCTGACCGCCGGGGCTCCGGTCGGTGCTGTGGCCCACGGCTGCGGCTCCAGCACCCCCAGCGCCCAGGGCATGGGCACTCTCCAGAGACGCTCCAGGTTGACGTAGGCGGCTCATCGACCGGGCGGCGGTGCGGCGCCGGATGGAGCAGACATCGAGCTGCGTGCTGGTCGTTCCGGGCATCCGGATGGCACTCGACGGCTGACAGGGCGAGGCGCTCGCCATCAGCGGAAGTAAAGAAAGTTTGACACCATGTCGGCCCTGCTTTACGTTCATGCATGTCAAGTTTGTTTTACATAGGAGCGGGCGTGACATACGAAGAGAAGCGCGCGTGGATCATGGCGGTGGTCTCGGTCGGCGCATACGCGGCCTACCTGAGCATCGTTCTTGGGCGAGCGGACCACACCCCTCTCACCGAGGTGTCGTACGTGTCGACGCTGCTGTGGACCATCGGTGCCGCGATCGCCGCGGCGATCGTGCTCAACATCGTGGTCGCGATCGCCTCCCCCGAGGGCGCCAACAAGAAGGACCAGCGCGACAGGGAGATCGGTCGCTTCGGCGAGTACGTCGGCCACTCATTCGTCGTCATCGGCGGAGTGACGGCACTCGGCATGTCGATGGCCGAACTGAACCACTTCTGGATCGCCAACGCGATCTACGTGGCGTTCGTCCTGTCGGCGATCCTCGGATCTGTGGCCAGGATCTTCGCCTACCGCCGGGGCTTTCAGTCATGGTGAAGCCGACCAGAGTCACGAATGCGATCCGGTCCCTGCGCTTCGCGCACGGAGAGATGACACAGGCGGACCTGGCAGATCGCATCGGCGTGACCCGACAGACCGTCATCGCGATCGAAGGGGGCCGCTACTCGCCGTCCCTGGAGATGGCCTTTCAGATCGCCCGGGTGTTCGGCGTGCCCCTCGACGAGGTGTTCCAGTACCCGGACAGTCCAGGAGAGACACCATGAAGGCAATCGTTCAAGACACGTATGGCTCACCCGACGTCCTGGAACTCAGGGACACCGCCGAGCCGGTGGCGGGGGACGACGATCTGCTCGTGCGGGTGCACGCGGCCGGCGTCGATGCGGGCGTCTGGCACCTCATGACGGGCATGCCGTACCTGCTGCGCATCATGGGCTACGGGTTGCGCACGCCCAAGGTGCGCGTTCGGGGCATGGATGTCGCCGGGCGCGTTGAGGCGGTCGGCAGGAACGTGACCCGGTTTCAGCCGGGCGATGAGGTGTTCGGCGCCTGCGACGGCTCCTTCGCCGAGTACGCCTGCGCCCGAGAGGACAGGTTCGCGCCGAAGCCGGCGAACCTCAGCTTCGAACAGGCGGCGGCCGTCCCCATCTCCGCATTCACCGCCCTGCAGGGGCTTCGCGACCAGGGGCGGGTGCAGCCGGGGCAGAAGGTCCTGATCATCGGTGCGGCGGGCGGCGTGGGGGCGTTCGCGGTGCAACTGGCCAAGATGTTCGGAGCGCACGTCACCGGCGTGTGCAGCACGACGAAAGCGGACCTGGTCCGATCGATCGGCGCGGACGAGGTCATCGACTACACCAGCGACGATTTCGCGGACGGGGCGCGTCACTTCGACCTCATCCTGGACGCCGCGGGCAACCGTTCGCTGTCACACCTCCGGCGTGCCCTCACCCCCAAGGGCACTCTTGTCATCGTCGGAGGTGAAGGTGGCGGACGGTGGTTCGGCGGCACCGATCGCCCGCTCCGGGCGCTGATGCTGTCACCGTTCGTGAGTCAGAGGCTGCGGGGGCTGATCTCCGCGGAGCGCACGGAGGACCTTCAGTACCTGCGGAAGATCATCGAGGACGGCAAGGTCATGCCGGTCATCGACAGAACCTATCCGCTCCACGAAGTCCCCGAAGCCATCCGGTATGTGCACGACGGACACGTACGCGGCAAGGTCGTCATCACCGTGTGATGCGCGACCAGGCCCCCGCCGAGGCTTCCCCTCTCAGCGTTCAGCTTCTCCGCCTCTCTGCCGTCACTCCGTGACCGTGAGCACCGCCACCGACTCCGGCGGGAGGCGGAGCAGCCCGTCGTCCGCAGGGGGGCCGCACGCCTCCCATGCCGTCAGCAGGGTCGCGTACTCCGCCCCGACCGGCACCTTCGCCTCCGCCTCCGGGGAGAGGTTGACCGCGATCCGCACCGCGCCCCGGTGCACCATCAGCCAGCGCTCCCCGGCGGCGTACGAGACCTCGGCACCGTACGAGACCTCGGTGGCGCTCAGGTCCGGGTCGGTCAACTCGGGGCGGGCGCGGCGCAGCGCGATCAGCTCGCGGTGCCAGGCGAGGAGCCGGGCATGCGGTTCGCGCTCCGGCTCCGACCAGTCCAGACAGGACCGGTCCCGGGTGGCCGGATCCTGTGGGTCGGGGATGCGCGACTCCGCCCATCCGTGGGCGGCGAACTCCCGGCGGCGGCCGCCCCGTACGGCTTCCGCCAGTTCCGGATCCGTGTGGTCGGTGAAGAACTGCCAGGGCGTGCGCGCCCCCCACTCCTCGCCCATGAACAGCATGGGCGTGAAGGGGGACGTGAGGACGAGGGCGGCGGCGCAGGCGAGCAGCCCGGGGGAGAGGTGCGAGGACAGCCGGTCGCCCAGCGCCCGGTTGCCGATCTGGTCGTGCGTCTGGGCGTAGGCCAGCAGCCGGTGCGCGGGCGTCGTACGGGGATCCAGCGGCCGGCCGTGGCAGCGGCCCCGGAAGCCGGAGTAGCTGCCGTCGTGGAAGAAACCGCCGGTCAGGGTCTTGGCGAGAGCGGCCGGGGCATCGCGCGCGAAATCGGCGTAGTAGCCCTGCGCCTCGCCGGTGAGGGCGGTGTGCAGAGCGTGGTGGAAGTCGTCGTTCCACTGGGCGTGCAGACCGTGGCCGCCCGCCTCACGAGGCGTGGTGGTCCGAGGGTCGTTGAGATCGGACTCGGCGATGAGGAAGAGCGGGCGGCCGGTCTCGGCGGCCAGCGCGTCCACGGCGGCGGACAGCTCGGTCAGGAAGTGCTCGGCACGGGTGTCGTGCAGGGCGTGCACGGCGTCGAGCCGCAGGCCGTCCAGCCGGTAGTCGCACAGCCAGCCGAGCGCGCTGCCCAGCAGATACGCGCGCACCTCGTCGGAGCCGGGGGCGTCGAGATTGACGGCCGCGCCCCACGGGGTGTGGTGGGTCTCGGTGAAGTACGGCCCGAAGGCCGGAAGGTGGTTGCCCGAGGGGCCGAGGTGGTTGTGCACCACGTCCAGGACCACCCCGAGGCCGTGGGCGTGGGCCGCGTCGACGAAGCGTTTCAGCCCGTCCGGCCCGCCGTACGGCTCGTGCACCGCCCACGGCGACACGCCCTCGTAACCCCAGCCGTGCGTGCCGGGGAAGGGGCACACCGGCATCAGCTCGACATGGGTGATCCCCAACTCGGCAAGCCGGGCCAGCCGTTCGGCGGCGGCATCGAACGTGCCCTCGGGGGTGTACGTGCCGATGTGCAGCTCGTAGAGCACCGCTCCGGGCAGCGCTCTGCCGGACCACGAGCGCTGCTGCCACAGGAACCGGGAGTGGTCCACGACGGCGCTGAGCCCGTCCGGGCCGTCCGGCTGGCGGCGGGAGCGGGGGTCGGGCAGGACGGGGCCGCCGTCGAGCGAGAAGCCGTAGCGGGAGCCGTGCCCGGCCGGGGCGTGCACCTGCCACCAGCCGTTCCGCACCGGGTCGCGCGCCATGCGGTGCGTGCCGCCCTCCGCGTGCAGCTCGGCTTGTCCGGCCTCCGGTGCCCACACCTCGAACAGCATTGACGGCTCCTCGCCTCGTCGGTCAGCCGGCGTTCTCGTCCGGTGACGCGAGGGAGCCCTCGGTCAGCGGATCGCCCGACGCGGCCGAGACGTCCAGGGTGTGCACGGTGCCGTCCTTCTTGATCTCGATGATCGGCACGGCTTTGCGCTCGGGGGAACCATCGTTCTCCAGGGCGATGAGACCGCTCGCACCCCGGACCGCGTGGTCGCTGCCGCCGAGCACGTTCCAGACCTGGATCACGCGCGAGCCGGTCACCTGGCCGCTCTCCTCCGCACGATCGGCCACGAGCCGGGCCCCGGACAGCGCGGTGAGTACGGCGTCATGGCCCATGATGGCCTGCCCGTCGTCCAGCGTCTCGTCGGAGAAGTCCGAACGGTACCGGCCCTTCGGCCCGAACGATGTGACGGCCAGTCCCGGGTACGCGCTCGCCCGCTCCTGCCACGCACCCTGGTGTGCCAGCCCGGTGTAGAACAGCCGCACCTTCCCTCTGTTCAATGTCTGCTTGATCTCCTTGAATCCCTCGTGCGCCGCAGACTGCGAGACGTCGTCCCCGGAGAAGACGACCAGCTCGCGACCTCCGCACGAGTGGTCCGCGAGCGGCGAGAGGAACTCCGGCAGATCGACTCCGCGGCCGGCGAAATAGATGATGTCGGGCTTGGCGGCGCACAGCCTGCCGATCCGAAGCTTGAATGCCGTGCCCACTCCTTCCTGGGAGGAGTCGTACCGCTCGACTCTCCGGACCAGCCGGTCGCGGGGCAAGGCGTCCCGGAACGCCTTGCCCAGGGTGCGGGTGTACTGGTCGCCCGGCCGGTCGTCCTGAATCACCAGCACCCGCTTGCCGGCGTACTCCTTGCGCTGGAGGTACGCGGCCGCGGCAGCAGCCTGGTCGCCGTTCGTGGGAGCCACTTGGGCCAGGCCGTTTATCCTGCTGAGCGTGTCGGCGGTGAGGACCGAGCTGACGGCGGCGAGGTGCAGCCCGCCCTGCTTCCCGTCCTTGGTGATCCTGCGGATCATTTTCTCGGTGGCGGCGGTGCTGGTGCCCAGGCCCGCGACAGCGACGATGTTGTCCTTGGGGATGCGCTCCTCGATCCGCTTGAGGGCGGTATCGCGCTGCTTCTCGTTGATGCCGCTGTTGGCAAGCAGCAGCTTGACCTTGGGAGTGCTGCCGTACCAGCTCGTGTGGTTCGCCTGGTACTGCGCGGTGTAGGCGCCCTGGAGCTCATGGCGCACCGAATGGGGGGTGTTGGTGTCCTGATCCGTGGGGAGCAGCGGCATCAGATAGACGAGGCTGACGTAGCTGGTCCCCTTCTTGTGCGCCTTGTCGACTCTTTCGTTCTCCTTGCGGATCAGCTCCGAGACGGCGGTGAGGTTGTCCCCTGTCTTCTCCGTGCCGTCGGTGAAGCGGTACGAGCCGTCGGTCAGACCCACGCACTGCTCGGGGTCACCGCCCCCGACCCGCTCCACCCCCTGCGCGCAGGATGTGTCCACCGGTTGCAGCGACCAGACCAGGAAACTTCCCACGAGTGTGAGCAGAGCGATGCCGGACAGCGCGTTCCAGGGCCAGCGGGCCCACAGTGGTCGGTTGCTCACCCAGGATCCAGGCGACATGACGGTTCCTCCCCGTGGTGTTCGTTCGGTACTGCGTTGCTGCTGGTTGCTGCTCGTCGGTGCTCAGTCGGTGTAGCGGGCGGCTTCGTCCAGCAGCGTGTCCGCGTCGGCGTCGGCCGCCATGGCCAGCTGCCGGAACATCGCCCCGATCTTGAAGTTGAGCTCGGGGCTGCCCGGCGGCAGCCGGTTGCGCGGATCTCCTGCCAGCCAGAGGGCGGCGCAGAGTTCGGCCAGCGGCCGGCCCCGCGCGCGGTCCCCGTACGCCTCGGGCGCGTGCTCCCGGGCCAGCTCGCCGGCCCGGCGCCGCGGCGGCGCGTCCGACAGTTGCGCGCGGTACATGGGAGCGGCGGTCACGTGGTACAGCTCTCTGAGCCAGGGCCGCAGATCGGGGGCGGTGAGACCGGTGATGAAGTACCGCACCACCTCCTGGAGTTCGTTCAGCGCCAGCCGGTGGTACAGCGAGTCCAGTGGCTGGCCGTGCCGGTGGTGCCAGTCGGCGAGCGTGCGATGGATGGCCTCCCACTCCTCCACCGATCCGGCCGGTGGCCCCGACAGCTCGTCGAGCAGCAGCAGGCGCAGCCACGGGTGGAGCACCGGGCGGCCGTCGAGGGTGCTGTCCGCGGAGTCGGCGGCCGTGTCCCCGTTCGGCCCGGGGTGTTGCAGATAGCCCGACGGGCCCGTGCCGCCACGGGTGTTGGCGTCCTCGGGGACCGGTCTGGTCAGCCACAGCCTGTTGCGCAGCTCGCGCATCACGGTGTCCCGGGCGTGCTCCGGCTGCCCGTTCAACAGGCCCGAGTTGACGGCCGACTTCGGCGTACGGGCGGCGGCTATCCGGGTCGCGGCGGTGCGCTGGCTGTCGGTGAGGCCGGTCAGCAGATAGGCGCGGACTGCCGTGGCGAGTTGGGACCCGCGCTCCGCCCCCGGGCCCGCCCCCGCGTCGGGCGCCGAGTCCGGTGCCGCGTCCGGTGCCGGGCCGGCCCGCGGTACGGGGGTGTCCAGGAGGCCGCGCAGGTCGTCCGGGGTGTGTTCCAGCAACCGGTCGATGGCGGTGTGGAGTTGGAGCACGCTCCAGGGATGGCCGTAGGTGAGCCGGTGCACGAGGGGAGTGCTGCGGGTCAGCAGTCCTGCCTCCGGCCTGCCCGTCCGTCGAGCGGTCTCCGACTCGTGGCGCGACGCCTCCAGAGCGACCTCGACCTCGTCGAGATCGCGCAGCCGCACCGGGTACCACCATTCGGTCAGCGGCCGGCCCGAGCGCGCCCGCCAGGCGGCATAGGAAGCACCCTCCGGGCGGTGGATGTGCGGGTCGTCGGGGCTGCCGTCGCTGGGTCCCGGCACCGCCTGCGTGGTGGCGCCCGCCGCCACGACGAGCAGCGGATCGTACGCTTCGGAGCGGGCCCGCTCGGTGCGCAGGCTCAGCAGCGTCTCCAGAAAGCCGCTGCTGCCGCTGTTGCGGTCGATGTCGTCCAGCAGTGCCAGGCAGTTGTGCTCGCGGCGGCCGCGGGCGTATCCGGCGCCGAGGTCCTCCAGAAAGGCCAGGCACAGCCGGCGGTCCACGTAGCCCCGGTCGGTAGGGATACGGCTGCGGGCGCGCCGGTTGAGCTCGACCAGCTCCTCCAGCGCGTCGGCCGAGCCGGACGAACCGGGCGATCCGTACGAGGCCAGCGCCCGGTTGAGGAAGGTGCCGGCCGGCATGTACTCGAAGCCGCGCAGCAGGACCCCGATGATCAGGTCTATGCCCGGCACGGGGGAGAGTCCGAGGGTCTCGACGAGACCGGCGATGCCCTCGCCCGCGTCGGCCGCCGCTCCCCGGTTGCGGGCCCGGCGCAGCGCGCCGCGCAGCTCGCGGGTCGCCTGGCCGCGGTCGGTCAGCGACAGCTGCGGCTGTACGGCGAGCAGGCCGAGGAGTAGCCGCGGGAAGCGGAGCGGTCGGCTGCCGCGGTGTTTGCGCGCCAGGAGGAAGGCCAGGTGCAGGGCCACCTCGTGCGGGCGCTGGTCGGCCGCGGCGGCGAAGTCGATACGGGCGACCGGGGCGCCCTCGGTGACGCCCTCGAGGTGGTCGAGCGCATGTGTCTTGCCGCTGCCGGGGCGGCCCAGCAACGCGATCACGGGAAGCGGACGATCCGGCTCGGTGGAGGGGCGCAGCCAGCACTCGTGGACCAGACCTGCAACCTCGGCCAGTCCGGCAGGTGGCATCTGTAGCGCGTTCGCCATCAATCCCCCTTCCGCACGCGGGCCATTGCTGCGTTGCGCGGATGCCCCCGTGTGATCGCGAGGCAACATCGTGTCACGAAATGGCCTTGTGCAGCATGGGAAATGACATGCCGTCACAATCTTCGGCAACTGCCTTCCGGCCGGTTCGACGAGCGGGGTGTGCCGCGGCGGTCCGACAGCCCTGAGCCCCCGTGGCGGAGTCCGTATCGCCCGGGCCCGGCAGCCCTCGTACTGGACACCTCGCGCCACCCGGCCGGAGAATCAGCCCGTGACGTCCCACGAAATCCCGACGCCCCCGCCGCCCGCCTCGCTGCCGGCGCGGCTGTCGGACGCCGACCGGGACCGCGTCATCGAGGTGCTCCGCGAGGGGGCGGCTCAGGGGCGGCTGTCCCAGGACACGTTCCTGCGCCGGATGGAACTGGCCTTCGCCGCCCGTGGGCGCGACGAGCTCGCCGCGCTCACCGCCGACCTTCCGCAGGAGAGCAAGGTGTCCCGGCTGGTCTTCGGCTCGGTCGCCAGGATCTCGTCGTTCTCGGTGCGGCTGCGCAGGGCCTGGCTGACCGAGCGGCTGCCCAAACTGATGTTCCCCGAGCCCGGCCCCTGCCCGCTGCGGATCGGCCGTGACCCGGGGAACGGGCTGCGCCTCAATGACGACACCGTGTCCCGGGTGCACGCCGAGCTGGTCCGCGAGGGCGGCATCTGGGTGCTGCGCGATCTCGGCTCCACCAACGGCACCTGCGTCAATGGCCGCCGGGTGACGGGCCGGGCCGCGGTGCAGCCGGGCGACCAGGTGACCTTCGGCCGAATCAGCTTCCGCCTCGCCACCCGCTGACGGCGTAGGTGTGCGGTACACGGGTCCGCACAGGGCTCCGCACACGGGTCCGCACAGGGCTCCGCACACCGGTCCGCAGACGGGTCCGCCCCGCTGCCGTCGCGTGCGTCGGGCCGCGCGGGGAGGGACCATGGAGGTATGTCGAGGAAAGGTTCCGCCGGGTCCAGGGCCCGACAGGTCGCCCTGTCGGCGGTCCGCGAGGCCCTGGAACGCGGCGAGGTGCCGATCGAGGCCCCTGAGCTGGTTCATGGGAACTACGGCGAATTCTGGGTGGGGCCCGACGGCAGGGTGTACATACGGCCGACGCAGGAGCTGTCGGCCGAGCGCGCCCGCGCGCAGCGGGTGGTCGACGTGCAGCTGGTCGTCGACCCCGGCGGCCGCTCCGCCGGTGAACGGGAGAGCGGCCCGGAGTGGCGCGGGAGCACCCCGTGGAACGACGACATGTCCCGGCTGTCCCACTGGCAGGCAGCCGACGGCAGCTGGCTGGTGATCGACGAGCTCTGAGCCAGGATCGACCATCACCCCTGGTGGAGGCACCGCCCCACCAGGGTGGGGAGGATTGGCCCACCGCTTTGGCGGCGCGTGGGAGGGGGAGTGGTGCATGTGCGTGGTGCCACTGCTCATTGCTCATTGCTCATTGCTCACGGCTCATTGCCCACTGCTCGCGGCTCCTGGCTCACGGAGCGAGCGTGGATGCGGGCGCTCTGGCGGGGCCCGCGCTCAGGAACGGACCAGCAGGGCCACCGGCGCCCCGTCGAACAGCTTCGCGACCGGCACCGGGCCGCCTCGCACCACCCGGCCCGACAGCAGGTCCGTCCAGCTCCCGCCCTCCGGCAGCACGAGTTCCGTGTCCCGCCAGCCGCCCGCCTCCTCCAGCCGGTGGGCGAGCCGGGTAACCGCCGTGACCGTCGCGCGGGCGCGGGTGAACGCCACGCAGTGCCCCGCCGCCGAGCCCCGGGCCTCCAGCGGGCCGTACGAGCCCGACTCGCCGAACCAGTCCTGGTGTTCGCGGCGCAGCCGCAGCGCGACAGTGGTGAGCCGGAGCTTCTCCTCCGACATGTCCTCCGGGACCCGCCCGTCGTCGGGCGCGGCGGGCGCGTCGGGCGCGGCAGGTGGGAAGCCGACCGGGCGGCGGTTGTCCGGGTCCACCAGGGTCGTGTACTCCCGCTCCGTGCCCTGGTAGAGATCCGGGACCCCCGGCATGGTCAGGTGGAGCAGTGCCGCCCCGAGTACGTTCGTGCGGGCGCCCCGGCCGAGTGCGCGGCGGAAGAGCGCGACGGTGTCCATCGGCGGACCGCACGGGCCGGCCTTCACGAATGCCTCCACCGCGGCCTCGTACGCCGGATCGCCCTCCGTCCATGACGTCCGCAGCCCCGCCTCCCGCGCCGACTTCAGCACCGCCGGGACGAGCCGCTCCGGATCCGGAAGCCCCAGCCCGTATGCCGTCTGCCAGGCGGTCCAGGCGACGTGCCGGTCGGGGGCGGGGGCGGCCGGGGGCGCGGCGGCAGCAGCTCCTTTGGCACCGGCTCCCGCGCCCGGCCGCGCCGTCTCCTTCGTCACGCGCTCCAGCAGCGCCCCCCATTCGCCCGGCACCTCGCTCAGCAGCGCTATCCGGGCCCGTACGTCAGCGCTGCGCTTGGTGTCGTGCGTGGAGAGCACCGTTCCGGTGGCCGGCCAGTCGCGCTGGAGCCGGGCGCAAAAGGAATGGAAAGCCTGCACGGACACCGCCGGGCTGCCTGGCTCGCCGCCCACCTCACCGGCCGACAGCAGCGGCGCATGGCGGTAGAAGGCCTTGTCCTCCACGGACTTGGCGCGCAGCGCGGAGGAGGTCTGCGCGAACCGCGAACAGAAGGCCAGGTGGTCGGGCGTCGCGCCGAGGAGCCCGAGGGCCAGGTCCCGGACGAGGTCGACCGTGTCCGCCTCCTCGGGTACGCAGAAGGCCTCGCGTGCCCGTTCCGCCGCGGCCCGGACCATCTCCGCGTCACGCTCGGGCGGCGGCTCGCCGGCGACCACGTAAGGGCGGTAGACCGGCAGCCGGACCAGCAGTTCGCGGAGTGCCGCGCGGAGCGCCCAGGGGGCGTGATCGCGCAGCGTGGGTGTCGTCTCGCAGATCCGGGCCGCTGTGCCGGCCAGGAAGGAGAGTTCGGAGGCCAGTTCGTGCGTGACAACCCGGTACGCGGCGCGGCGTACGGTGGCGGCCCACTCGCCCCCCCGGTCGGCGGGCTGCGCTGTGAAGTCCCGGTGCACGAGACGGAGTTCAGCGGCGCCGGCCGGGTCGACGAACAGTCCGTCGAGGTGTCGCAGGGCGTCGTAGCCGGTGGTCCCGGCGACCGGCCAGTCCGCGGGCAGCCGCTCGTCGCCCGTCAGGATCTTCTCCACGACTGTCCAGCGGCCACCGGTCGCCCGGTCGAGCCGGCGCAGGTAGCCGCCCGGGTCGGCGAGTCCGTCGGGGTGGTCGATCCGCAGCCCGTCGACGACGCCCTCGCTCAGCAGTTGGAGCACTTTGGCGTGCGTTGCCTCGAACACCTCCGGGTCCTGCACGCGCACGCCGATCAGTTCGGAGATGGTGAAGAACCGCCGGTAGTTCAGCTCGGTGCGGGCCAGCCGCCACCAGGCGAGCCGGTACCACTGGGCGTCCAGCAGCCGGGGCAGCGGAAGACGGGCGGTGCCGGGCCGTACGGGGAACTCGTGGTCGTGGTAGCGCAGCACGTCCCCGTCCAGGGCGATGTGCTCCAGCTCGTCGCCGAGCCGCCCGCCGAGCACCGGCAGCAGCACGCGGCCCCCTTGCCGGTCCCAGTCGATGTCGAACCAGCGGGCGTACGGCGAGCCGGGTCCCTCCCGCAGCATCTCCCACAGGGGCCGGTTCAGGCGCTCCGGCACCGGCACCGCCATATGGTTCGGCACGATGTCCAGCACCAGCCCGAGGCCGTGTGCGCGAGCCGTACGGGACAGCGCGCGCAGTCCCTCCTCGCCGCCCAGCTCGGCTCGTACGGCGGTGTGGTCGACCACGTCGTAGCCGTGCGTCGAGCCCGGCACGGCTTCCAGTACGGGGGACAGATGCAGATGCGAGATGCCGAGCGAGGCGAGGTACGGCACGGCCGCGGCGGCAGCCGGGAACGGGAAGTCCGGCTGGAGCTGGAGCCGGTACGTGGCGGTCGGCAGCGGCGCGGCAGGCTCGGGCGTCATGGCTAGGAGGTACCCCCGCGCGCGGGTTTCGTGCCTCGCGCCCGGGCATCCGGGTCACCTCGCTGCCGGCCCTGCCGCCTCCTCGGGTCGTCGTGGGGTCGTCGTCGGGTCGACGCAGCGGTGGGCAGGCGGCGGTCGTCGCGAGCCGTACGGCCTGACGGCGGGGGCCGCGGCACACACCACCGGACGGACCTCCGGCCGGCCCGGCCGTGCCGACCGATCAGCGCGGGAGCGCTCTTCGACGGCCGGTGAGAACGCGGCGCGGGCCGCCCTTTCGCCACTGCCGCGGCCACGGGCGAACGCCGTCCTTGGCCGTGCGCGCCGGGATGTGCGGTCCTCCAGGCCCTTGGCGCAACGGCGCTCCATGGCAGCCCGTCCTCGTTCGTCACCCTGGGTGTGGCGAGCACGTGCTGGGAGGCGGCCGGCCGGCGGCGCACCACCAGCGCCGAACGGGCATCGGGCCGCGGGGCCGGGGCGCAGGCGGGGAGTGCCGTGCCGGTTCACGCTGCTTGAGCCACCTCGGGGCGGATCCGGTGCGGCGCGCCGGGGGCCCGGCAGGACCGCCGGGAGGGCCGTACCGGCTCCGGAGTTCCCGCGGGCCGCCGCCCGGGGCGCGTTACGCCGGGCGTTGCAGGACCGTCAGGCTCCGGTCCACCAGGCGGAGTCGGTCACCCGCCTTCACCTTCTGGCCCGTGCCCGGCTCCACTCCCTCCGTCACCGCCGTGTCGACCACGACCTGCCACTGCCGTCCGTGGTTGACCGGCACCACGAAATCCCGTTCCGTGTCGCTCGCGTTGAACATCATCAGGAAGGAGTCGTCCGCGATCCGCTCCCCCCGGGGCCCCGGCTCGGAGATGGCGTTGCCGTTGAGGAAGACCGTGAGCGAGCGGGCCGACGCCGCCTGCCAGTCGCGCTGACGCATCTCCTCGCCCTCCGGGGTGAACCACGCGATGTCCGACAGCTCGTCGTGCGTGCCCTCCACCGGGCGGCCGTGGAAGAAGCGCCGGCGTCGGAAGACCGGGTGGTCGCGGCGCAGCCACACCATCGAGCGGGTGAACTCCAGCAGGCCGCGGTCGTCGTCCTCCCCGGGCCAGCGCACCCACGACACCTCGTTGTCCTGGCAGTAGGCGTTGTTGTTGCCGTTCTGGCTACGCCCGAACTCGTCGCCGTGGCTGAGCATCGGCACGCCCTGCGACAGCATCAGCGTGGCGATGAGATTCCGCTGCTGCCGGGCGCGCAGCGACAGCACCCCGGGGTCGTCGGTCGGCCCCTCGGCCCCGCAGTTCCAGGACCGGTTGTGGCTCTCGCCGTCCCGGTTGTCCTCACCGTTGGCCTCGTTGTGCTTCTCGTCGTACGACACCAGGTCGCGGAGCGTGAAACCGTCGTGGCAGGTCACGAAGTTGACCGAGGCGATCGGCCGCCGGCCGTCGTCCTGGTAGAGGTCCGAGGAACCGGTGATCCGGGAGGCGAACTCGGCCAGTGTGCGTGGCTCGCCACGCCACAGATCGCGCACCGTGTCGCGGTACATCCCGTTCCACTCCGTCCACAGCGGAGGGAAGTTCCCCACCTGGTAGCCGCCCTCGCCGACATCCCACGGCTCGGCGATCAGCTTCACTTGACTGACCACCGGATCCTGCTGCACCAGGTCGAAGAAGGACGACAGCCGGTCCACCTCGTGGAACTGCCGGGCCAGGGTGGCCGCGAGATCGAAGCGGAATCCGTCCACCCGCATCTCGGTCACCCAGTAACGCAGCGAGTCCATGATCAGTTGCAGCACGTGCGGGCTGCGCATCAGCAGTGAGTTGCCGGTCCCCGTCGTGTCCATGTAGTAGCGGGGATCGTCGCTCAGACGGTAGTACGAGGCGTTGTCGAGACCGCGGAAGGACAGCGTCGGGCCGAGGTGGTTGCCCTCCGCCGTGTGGTTGTAGACCACGTCGAGGATGACCTCGATGCCCGCCTGATGCAGCGCCCGTACCGCGGACTTGAACTCCAGCACCTGCTGGCCGCGGTCGCCCCAGGAGGCGTAGGTGTTGTGCGGCGCGAAGAAGCCGATGGTGTTGTAGCCCCAGTAGTTGGCGAGGCCGGTGTCCACCAGTCGGTGGTCGTTGACGAACTGGTGGACGGGCATCAGCTCGAGCGCCGTCACCCCCAGCTCGGTCAGGTGCTCGATGACGGCGGGGTGGGCGAGCGCCGCGTAGGTGCCCCGCAGCTCTTCCGGCAGTGCCGGATGGAGCATCGTCAGCCCCTTCACATGGCTCTCATAGAGCACGGTCCGGTGGTAGTCGGTCCGCGGCGGCCGGTCGTCGCCCCAGTCGAAGTACGGATTGACCACCACGGACGTCATCGTGTGCGGCGCCGAGTCGAGGTCGTTGCGGTCGGCCGGCCTGCCGAAGTGGTAGCCGTAGACCGCCTCGTCCCAGTCGATCCGGCCGCTGATGGCCCTGGCGTACGGGTCCAGCAGCAGCTTCGCCGAGTTGCAGCGGTGCCCTCGGGAGGGCTCGTACGGTCCGTGGACGCGGAAGCCGTACCGCTGGCCGGGCATGACACCCGGCAGGTAGGCGTGCCGTACGAAGGCGTCGGACTCGCGGAGTTCCACCGCTGTCTCCGAACCGTCGTCGTGCAGCAGACACAGCTCGATTCTCTGGGCGGCTTCGGAGAACACCGCGAAGTTGGTCCCAGCGCCGTCGTACGTGGCGCCGAGGGGGTACGCCTGTCCCGGCCAGACCTGCATGATGTCGACTCTTCCACTCCTGATCCGGACTCCGCGAGACGGCGAATCCCTGACCGAACAGGAATCCTTGCCCAACCAGCGGACTCGCGGGGCGCTTTCGTCAGATCTTCCTCGAAAAGAGGGCAACCTCCTACGACAACGCCTCGTCCTACTGGGTGACCGCTACATATGCCGTATGCAGTCATCAGGTGATATGGGGGAAGAGAGGGGGGCATGTGCGCGCAATGATGCGCCGCCACCTGGGCAAGGTGGTGGCCGGGGCGGCCATCGCGGTGACCAGTACCGCGGTGATGGTCGCAGTGACGCTGCCGGGGGACGCGGGGGCCGCGGACGGCCGGACGGAGGGGCGCGGCGGGTCAGCCGCCCAGTCGTCGGACGAGGGACAGGAACAGGGGCAGGGGCGGGCGCAGCAGCAGCCCGGTGTCGTCGAGTCGTCCGTACCGGTCGGCGCCCGGGGCACCGGCCGGGACGCGCTGACCGACGACGAACTGAGGCGCGCCGAGCAGCTCGCCCTCAACCCCGGGCTCCGCTCGGCCGGTGAGGACGTCGAGGGCGAGGCGGGCCCGCAGTGGCTCAGCACGGACCTCGCGGAATTGCAGCCCTCGGAGACCGGTGCCGCCGACCCACCGCGCCGCGCCGAGCTCTCCTACTACGACTACAAGGCCGACACGTTCCTCACCAAGACCGTCAACCTGACGACGGGCAAGGTGGAGAAGACCGACACGCTGCGCGGTGAGCAGCCCCCGCCGACCAGGCCGGAGGCGGCCGAGGCCGTGAAGATCCTGCTGGACAGCCCGCTGAGCAGCGGCCTGAAGAAGGACTACCGGGATGCCACGGGCAAGGCGCTCACCGGTGCCGACCAGCTGGAGACCACCGGCATGGTCTACCGGATCGACGAGGAGAACAGCGGGCCCGCCGAGCTGCGCGAGTGCGGCAAACACCGCTGCGTGCGGCTGTTCACCAAGGTCCGCAACGGCCCCTGGATCGACAGCCGGCAACTGATCGTCGACCTCAGCGACCGGACCGTCGGCCGTATCTAGACGTCCGTCCTTCCGTACTTCTGAGCGAGAACAGCGAGAAAGCGGAGCCACCATTCATGCGTGAAGGAAGATTGAGCCGCGCCCGGATACGGGCGACAGCGGCCCTCGGACTGACGGTGCTGCTCGGCGGGGCGATGGCCGCGGCGGGCCCGGCGGGAGCCGCGCAGGCCGCACCCAAGACCCCGAAGGCCCCCAAGGCACCGGCCGCCGCGGCGGACTGCAGCGCCGCCTCCCGGATCGAGCAGAAGCTCGCGGGCGGCACGACCTGGCGGATGTGCTGGCACTACGAGTCCAAGGCCGGGCTGGTGCTGGACAAGGTCAGCTACCAGCCCAAGGGCGAGGCCCGTCCCATCCCCGTCCTCACCACGGCCAAGCTCGGCCAGATCCATGTCCCGTACGACGACGGCTCCGTCGAGTACGACGACCTGACGGGCTACGGCTTCGGCGAGGGCGTGCAGAACCTCTCACCGCAGGAGTGCCCGGGCGGCACCCTCAAGAAGGTCAAGCTGCCGCACGCCGAAGCGGTCAACGGCCTGTGCACCACCACGCGCGCCCGCGGGCACGCGTACCGCGCCGCCGCCGACGAGGACAACGGCAAGGTCTGGTCCGCCCAGGGCAAGGACCTGCTGGTCTACAGCGTCAACAAGGTCGGCTGGTACGAGTACATCACCGAGTGGCGGTTCTCCGACGACGGCACCATCTCGCCCCAGGTCGGTGCGACCGGCAACCTCTCGCCGTCCGACTACAACTCCGCGGACGGCCGCGGCTGGCCGATCGGCAAGGGCGCCCGGGACTACGCCACCAGCCACAGCCACAACGTCTTCTGGCGGCTGAACTTCGGCCTGGACGGTGCCCCCGCCAAGGTCCAGCAGTTCGACGCGACCACCACCGACCGCCCAGGCCGGATACCGACCACCAAGACCAAGCGCACCGAGGTCGGCAAGGAACTGGCCGGCAACAGCGCGGCCCAGCGCTGGTGGCGTCTGGTGAGCACCAGGGGCAAGAACAAGGACGGGCACCCGCGGTCGTACGAAATCGTCCTCGGCCACAGCAACAAGTACCCGGGGCGCCCGTACACCAAGAACGATGTGTACTTCACCCAGTGGAATGCCTGCCAGCAGTTCGCCAGCCACAACCGCAGCTGCCCCGGCACCAGCGTGAACACCTGGGTCAACGGCGAGACGCTCAAACACCCGATCGCCTGGGTCAACATGGGCTTCCACCATGTGGCGCGCGACGAGGACCAGGCCCCGATGCCGCTGCACTGGCAGGGTTTCCAGCTCGCACCGCGCGATGTGACCGCCATGAACCCGCTCACTCCGGCCGCTCTCGCGGACCAGAACGGCCAACCGACCACTCGGTAAGGTGAGTTGGTAGACCAGTCAACGGATGAGGGTGCACCGCCCTCCGCCCACGCAGTACCCTTCCTTGATCGTGGAACGGGGGGCGGAAGGCGGTGCACAGGTGAGCTCGGGCGGGCTTGAGCTGCCTCCTGGTGACGGTGGCCAGCAGGGGAGCGCCAGTGACGTCCCACCCGGCGCGGTGTCCCTGGCACGGCCGATGGAGATCGGAGCGGAACTGGACTGGGGCGCCGACGCCTGGACCGAAGTGCGTACGCGCGCGCGACGGGCCGGGAGGGCCTATATCTGGCTGAACCTCGTCGAGCAGCGCCTGCGTGCGGTGGTCGCCGCGGTGCTCCGCCCCATCTATGAGCCGGTACACGGCGACGAGTGGGTGGTCGCCGCGGCCGGACCGGCCGGGCACGAATGGGTCCAGCGGGCCGTCGCCGTGCGCGAGGTGAGCCGGCGCAAGGGCTATCTGCTCGACCCCGCGGACGACAATGTGCTCAGCTTCCTCACCCTGCCCCAGCTGCGCGAGCTGATGGTGCAGCACTGGCCGTGCTTCGAGCCGTATCTCGACGACCGCCGCGATCTCGAACTCGCCCTGGACGAGCTGGAGGTGACGCGCAATGTCGTCTCCCGCAACCGCGCGCTCTCTGAGACCGTTCTCGCCCAGGCCGAGCGGGCCTCGGCCCGGCTGCTCGACACCCTCGGCAGCGGAGCGGGCGTGCCCTCGGCCGACCGGCTGCCGGTCGACGCCGTGGAGGACCTGGTCGGAGACCGGTACGCGGACGTGGTCGGGGTCCACGCCGACCGGGTGCGGCTGCAACGGCAGCTGCCCGCCGAGGACCTCTTCGGGGGCGCCCGCCGCGTCGACGCGATCGGCATAGGCCTGAACCTGCTGGTGCAGAACTACTCGGGCCGGCGGATGGTACGACTGGCCGAGTCCGGCTGCCGTGCGCGGCTGCTGTTCCTCAACCCGGCCAGCAGCGCGGTGCGGCGCAGAGAGCGCGAACTCGGCCTCAAGAAGGGCGAGCTGAGCCGCTCCGTCGAGATGAACATCATGCACATGCGGCGGGTACGGTCACGGTTGCGGGACACGGGCGGCTTCGAGATCCGTGTCTTCGACGAGACACCCCGTTTCACCGCCTATCTGGTCAATGGCGACGGAGCGGACGGGCTGGCGGTCGTCCAGTCCTATCTGCGCCGCGCGCGCGGCATGGAGGGTCCGGTGCTGGTGCTGCGCGGCAGGGGCCGCGAAGTGGTGCAGGAGGACGGCAAAGAGGCGGACCACGGGCTCTTCCAGACCTATGGCGAGGAGTTCGAGAGCGCCTGGACCGACTCCCGCCCGGTGTCCTGACCCGTTCCCGCGCGGTGTCCTGGCCCGTTCCCGCGCGGTGTCCTGGCCCGTTCCCGCGCGGTGTCCTGACCCGTTCCCGCGCGGTGTCCTGGCCCGGCCACGGCCCGGCGGTCCGCTGTCAGTGCCGCGTGGGAGGGTGGAGGTCATCAGGGGGACGCACCAAGGAAGAGGGGGGCCGCGGGTATGGGCTGGCACCGGGAACTGCTGATCGGCTTCGACCTGGAGACGACGGGGACGGACATCGAGCGGGACCGCATCGTGACGGCAGCGCTCGTCAGGCTCGAGCCGGGCGGCAGCCCGGTGACGAAGCGGACCTGGCTGATCGACCCGGGTGTGCCGATCCCCGACGAGGCCACCGCCATCCACGGCATCTCGACCGGGCACGCGCGCGAGCACGGTACGGCGGCGGGGGAGGGCGTCGAGGAGATCGTCGGGGCGGTGGCCGAAGTCCTGCGCGCTGGGTACCCGCTGGTCGTCATGAACGCCCGGTACGACCTGTCGCTGCTGGACCGGGAGAGCCGCCGGCACGGGATCACGCCGCTGTCCGCCCGGCTCGGCCGGGACCCGGGGCCGGTCATCGACCCCCTCGTCCTGGACAAGCACGCCGACCGCTACCGCAAGGGCAAGCGCACCCTGGAAGCACTGTGCGGGCACTACGGCGTGCGGCTGGTCGAGGCGCACGAGGCGGGCGCCGACGCGGTCGCGGCGGCCGAAGTGGCGCTGCGCATCGGGGAGAAGCACAAGGAGCTGGGCTCGATCGACCTGCCGGCGCTGCACGAGCTCCAGACAGCGGCGGCGGCCAAGCAGGCCGAGTCCTTCCAGGAGTACCTGCGCCGGACTTCGGACCCGCAGGCGTACGTGGAACGTGCCTGGCCGCTGATCCCCGCTCAGCGGCCGTCCCCGGATCCCGCGCGGACGGAGGGCTCGGCGGGGTCGTCGGAACGCATACCGTCAGAACGCATACCAGCGGATCCGGTCATCCCCGGCGCGCAGTGATCCCACCCGGGTGCGGAACTCGGCCAGGGCCGCCGGATTCGCGGGGGCGTGCTGAGCCACCCACGCACAGCTCGCCGTCTCCCGGGCGCCGCGCAGCACTTCACAGCCGTCCCAGTCCCGTACGTCCCAGCCGTACGCGGCGGTGAAGGCGGCGTACTCCTCGGCGGGGAGCCCGTAGCGGTCCAAGGACAGGGCCATCACGACGAGGTCGTGCTCGCGCAGATCGTGGGAGAAGGTCTCCAGATCGACCAGCACGGGTCCGTCGGGGCCGATGTGCACATTGCGGGGGAGCGCGTCGCCATGGACCGGGCCGGGCGGCAGCCGCGGTACGAGTTCCGCGGCGGCCGTGGCGAAGCCGTCCCGCCGCTCGCGCAGATACGCGGCGTCGGCGGGGTCGATCGCCTCCCCGGCCAGCCGCAGCCAGCGCTCCACGCCGCTCAGCAGATCGCGCCGCGGCAGCGGGAAGGGCGGATCGGGCAGTCGGTGCACCAGCCGCAGCAGCGCGGCCAGATCGGCCCCGCCCGCCGGGCGAACGGCATTCGGCAGTCGCTGCCACACGGTCACCGGGTGCCCGTCCACCAGCCGGGCCTCGCTCTCGGCCGGCCGCACGGCCGGGACGCCCTGTTCGGCCAGCCAGGCCGCGGTCCGCAGCTCGCGTCTCATCCGCTCCAGCAGCTCCGAGCCGCGCCCCACGCGGACGACGGGCCCGTCGCCGCCCAGCGCGAACACGGCGTTCTCGCCGAGCGCGAGCAACTGGGCGTCGGCGGCCGGGAATCCGGCCTGTGCGATCACTTCCCGTGATCGCTGCTCGGTGAAGGGCACCGATCGGGCCCGCGCCATGCCCTACCTCCGCTGTCCGAGTGCCGTTACGGGACCCCGTACGAGCCCCGTACGAGCCCCGTACGAGCCCCGTACGAGCCCCGTACGAGCCCCGTACGAGCCCCGTACGAGCCCCGTACGGGACGCCGTACGGGACGCCGTACGGGACTCAGTCTCCCAGCCGCGCCGGCAGGGCGCTTCCGCGGCCGGGGCGGGTTCGGGCGCGCAGGGCCCGGGCATGGGTGCGGGCTCTGGGCGCGGGCATGTGGGCGCGGGGGTCCGGGCCCGGGCGTGGGTGCCCGCTCTGGGCATCGGCGCCCGGCAGCGGGAGGTCTTGACGGTCGGGCCGTCCGTCAGCACCATGACGGCGTTCAGAACGGCAACCTGGTGCTCGCCGCTACCATCCAGCCGCACGGCCCTGACCCGGCGGGGCGCGGGCGTCACGAGATCGGCGACGGTTGAGACGTCACGAGCGGTGGCCACCACCCGGTCGCCGTGAGCGATCACGGCGAGGGCGAGTTCCCGCCCCATCCGGAACTCGTCCCGGTGATGAACCGGACCCGGCCGCCGCCACGCGCTTCGCCGCGCTGCTCGGTCATCGTGCTCCCCGGCGCCCAGTTGCCCCGTCACCCGACGCAAGGAGACGCTGACCAGCGCAGAGTCGTACGCACCCCAGAGCTGGTCCATACGAGGTGCAGGGCCTCACGACAGCGCGCAGGGAGCGCGGGGCCTGAAACTGTCATCGACTCAGGCAGTGAAAGAGACCGATACCCCCGGGTAAAGGTTGTGCTGGGCGGATCTTGTCCTTTGGGTTACTGCATTCCTAACGTCGGGTGAACCAGACAGAACCTGCTGCCAGGAAGTGGGCCATGCCCCGAGACATACCGCCCCTCGCCGAGGTGCGCCGCACCACCGAGAAGAAACGTGACGCCTGGTGGACGGTGTTGCTGGTGGACCCCGTCGCCACTCCGCTCGTCCGGTGGACCGCGATGTGGACCCGCGTCACTCCGAACCAGATCACCTGGCTCGCGCTCTTCCTCGGCCTCGGCGCTGCCGGCTGCTTCGCCGCCGGGAGCTGGGGATGGCTGCTGGCCGGAGCCGCGCTCTACCACCTGAGCTTCATCCTCGACTGCATGGACGGCAAGCTCGCCCGGCTCACCGGCACCGGATCGGTGTTCGGCGCCTGGCTGGACTACGTCTTCGACCGGCTGCGCGTGCTGGCCTGTGCCGTCGCGCTGATGGGCGGCCAGTACGCCCGTACCGGGGAGGTCGTGTATCTGTGGCTGGCGCTCGGCGTGGTCTTCCTCGACATGCTGCGCTATGTCGACTCACTGCAGATCTTCAAGATCCGGCACGGGATGCGCAAGCAGATCAAGTCCCGGATGCGCGCGGCGCGCAGGGCCGAGGACCAACAGGAACTCACCTTCATGGAAGACCTGTTGCAGGAGAACCCGGAAGCGGATCTCGAGCAGGACCGGATTGTGGCGGGCGTGGCTGTGAGCGCGCACATGGCCGTGGACGCGGGCTCGAGCGTGAGCGCGGACACCGCCGCGGACATGGGCGCGGGTCCGGGCGCGGGTCCGGGAGTCGGTCCGGGCGTGGGGGCACCGCTTATGCCGGAGCGGCGCCGACCGGACGTCGTCGACCTGCACCAGGAGTTCCGGCACCGCTTTCCCTGGTACATCCGGTTCCGCTCGTTCCTGCTGCGCCACCGCATCCGTACGCATCTGATCAGCGGCATCGAGTTCCAGATGGCCGTGTTCATCGTCGCCCCGGCCGTGGACGCCATTGCCCCGGTGACCATGGGAGCCGGTGCGCTGCTTCTCGCCTTCGAGCTCGCCGTCATCTACAAATTGCTGCTGTCGACCCGCGACTTCACCCGCACGATCCAGTCCTTCGGGACATCGTCGACGGTCTGACGGCATGGCACATCAGGGCGGTGGCGTACGGGCGAGCCGCCCGCACGGATCGGCACCGGCACGCGCGCGGGCCCGGAAGCCGTAACCCCGGGCCCGTACACACCCCCGTTCCGGAACAGGGCCCTTGGTCCTTCCGGCTCGTCACCGCCCTCCCGGGCGGCGGTCCTCGGCGGCACGGCGAGCGCCACGGCGCTCGCCCTCACCTCCGCTGCTACGAAGCTGCACGGCGCCCGGGACCGGCCATCCTGCTCTCCGGTGAACCGGGCGCCGCCCTCTCCGCCTTTTGGAGGGGGCGCGCCCCTCATGCGACCGACCATGTCCCCTTAGATGTAGCGGAGTTGAGGCCGGTCGCTTCAACTTGGTCCCGATTGCCATGGTTTGGGATTTCTGCTGCATTGTTGCCTGCGTCACACCTGCGAGATGTCACACCCTTGTCATTGAATTGCTCGCGTCAATCGGTCAGGGTTTCGAGCCACCCGGACGCATATCTTCCTGCGGATCGGGGCGATTGCAACAACGCTTCAACCCCCCACACAGCAATCGAGGAGACCTCTCTTCATGGCTAACCACAAGCGTTACGGCAAGCGTCGGCTCACGGTGGCGATATCCGCCACGGCGGCGGTTCTCGCCGGAGGCACCCTGCTGACGCTCCCCGCGGGCGCGAGCCCCGCACCCGCCGAGGGAAAGATCTTCGGCGCGAACGCCGAGACCGCCATCAGCGGAAGCTACATCGTTCTGCTGGACGAGAAGGCCGACAAGAAGGACCTCGCCAAGGAGTACGGCGGCAAGCTCAAGCGCGCGTACTCCTCGGCGGTCAACGGCTTCTCCGCCAACGGCCTCACCGAGACCGAGGCCAAGCGGCTCGCCGGCGACCCGGCCGTCGGCAAGGTCGTGCAGAACAAAAAGTTCAGCATCAACGCCACGCAGGAGAACCCGCCGTCGTGGGGCCTGGACCGGATCGACCAGGCCGACACCGCGGGTGACAAGAAGTTCGCCTACCCGGACGCAGCGGGCGAGGGCGCCACGGCGTACGTCATCGACACCGGAGTGCGCACCACGCACAAGGACTTCGAGGGCCGCGCCAGCTCCGGTTTCGACGCCGTCGACGGTGACGACTCGGCGGACGACGGCAATGGCCACGGCACCCACGTCGCGGGCACCATCGCCGGCAAGGACCACGGCGTCGCCAAGAAGGCCAAGGTCGTTGCTGTCCGCGTGCTGGACGACCAGGGCTCCGGCACCACCGAGCAGGTCGTCGCGGGCATCGACTGGGTCACCCAGAACCACCAGGGTCCCTCCGTCGCCAACATGAGCCTCGGCGGCGGCGCCGACGAGGCCCTGGACGCCGCGGTGAAGAAGGCGATCGCCTCCGGCGTCACTTTCGCGGTCGCGGCGGGCAACGAGTCCAGCGACGCGGGCCAGGGTTCCCCGTCTCGGGTGAAGGAAGCGATCACCGTCGCCTCCAGCACCGAGAAGGACGAGCAGTCCGACTTCTCCAACTTCGGCAGTGTCGTCGACATCTACGCCCCGGGCTCGGAGATCACCTCCGACTGGAACGACAGCGACGACGGCACCAAGACCATCTCCGGTACGTCCATGGCGACCCCGCACGTCGTGGGTGCCGCTGCCGTCTACCTCGGCAACCACAAGGACGCCACCCCCGACAAGGTGGCTGCCGCGCTGACCGAGGGGGCCACGCCGGACAAGATCTCCAACCCGAGCGAGGGCACCCCGAACAAGCTGCTGAAGGTCGTGGAGTAACTCCGCAAGCTCCCGCAGACGCCGGCCGCCACGCCCTCCCCCACGGGGCGTGGCGGCCGGTCCCGTTTGCCCCAGGTACCGGCTGCCCGCCCGATGAGTTATCCACAGGACGCGAGCGGCCGCGGCGCGAATTCGCCGCGGCGGCTACCGTCGGTGATGGAAGGGCAAGGGCAACAGCCAGGGGAGTCAGGGGGATGAGGATGCACGGGGGTCTGCCGTTCATCGGCTTCAGCACCATCGTCTACGCCGCGGTCGGGCTTGTCGCCGTGGTGGGAGGTGCGGTCCGGAACCCGGGGATAGCCGGGAGGCTCGGATCGTTCGGGAAGTTCGGCACATTCGGGGGAATGAACCATGCGAAGTCTCACTGTCATCGTTCCGGCGCACAACGAGGAGGAGGGGCTCCCCGCGACGCTGGAGTCCCTCGCCCGGCAAACGCTCCGGCCCGACGAAGTCATCGTCGTCGATGACGGCTCGACCGACCGCACGGGAGAGGTGGCGCGCTCGTTCGGCGTGACGGTGCTGACGCCGCCGGGCAATCTCGGCAGCAAGGCGAAGGCGCAGAACTACGCGCTGCCGCACTGTACTACCGATCTGGTGCTCGCGGTCGACGCCGACACCGTGCTGGCGCCGGACTACATCGAGAAGATCGAACCGGCCTTCGACGACCCCGGCGTGGTCGTCGCGGCAGGCAATGTGCAGACGCGGTACACGCGAACGGTGTGGGAGCGCGGCCGGTCCGTCGAGTACCTCTTCGGATTCCACTGGCACCGGCCGATCCAGAACTGTGCCAACAGCCCGATGGTCTGCTCCGGTTGCTGCTCGGCGTTCCGGCGGGACGTTCTGATGGCATTCGGGGGCTTCCCGGAGCGCACGATCGTCGAGGACATGGACTTCACCTGGTCCCAGCAGATCGTGGGCCGCAAGGCCGTCTATGTCGGTGACGCGGTGGCATGGGCGGCCGACCCCGAGACCCTGACGTATCTGCGCAAGCAGGTCTGGCGGTGGATGGCCGGGTTCTGTCAGAACGTCCGGCTGCACATGGGGCAGTTGCTGTTCAGAAAGCCGCTGCTCGCCGTGTGGGTTCTCGTGGCGCTGCTGGAGATCGTCACGGCTCCGCTGTGGTGGGCCACGCCCTTCGTCGTCGCGGCGACGACGGACCGTCCCCTGGCCCCGACGCTGGCGTGGTGGGCCTGCGCGGAGATAGTCCTCACCGCACCACCCCTGGTCTACGCGGCGCGCAGGCGGAAGCTCCCGGTCCTCGGCGTACTGCTGAACATCCCCTGCGTCTACCCGACAAAGGTCGTCAACCTCTACTACGCGTGGAAGGCCCTGGTCGTCGAACTCCTCCTGGTCCCGCTCGGACTCTCCCGGGGCCTCACGGTCTACGAGAAAGGCCGAGCCCCCACCCCTGCCGCAATGGTCGGCGCCGAGCCATCAGCAGCGCGGTGAACACCCGCGTCCTACGGCCGTCGCCCTCACCGGTGTCCCCTACGTGCACGAAGCGGATGCGCTTCAACAGTGCCTGCGCCCGGCGCGGCGGCCGCCCGGCGGAGCAACTCCGACCAAGTCTTTGCGCCGATGTGCGCACATGCAAGCAGGAGTGGTCCTTTGGCTGCGGCCGATGGCTCGCCCAGGACGAGGACGCCAGGGCCATCGACCGTGAGCTGACCAGAGCCTGATGTGAACGGGCCGAGGACGGTCCGGACCAGCGTGCCGCTCTCGTGCCGCTCCTGGACCGTTCTCCCCGGCTCGCACCCCCGACAACTGGCGTCAGGAGAACGCGGCTTCGTCCCCCATGCCCGGTGGGCTCCGCTGTCAGGCGTAGGTGTAGTGCGGTGTGTGGTCGAGCATGTCCGCCGGAGTGACGTCGTTCCAGGGCTTCATCGTCTCGTTCAGGTCCACGACGTTGGGTGTGCCGGTGGTCGGCACGTAGCTCGAGGTCGGGTGCAGGCGCTGCCAGTCGGCCCAGAGTTTGTCGATGAAACAGTGGTGCAGCCAGAAGACCGGGTCGTTGGGCGACACGCCGGTGGTCATCTGACCGCCGACCCAGACGTGAACGCGGTTGTGCAGGTTCGCGCCCCGCCAGCCCTCGAGGTTGTTGCGGAAGCCGTCGGACGCGCTGTTCCAGGGAGCCGCGTCGTAGACGGGCATGGCCAGCACCGCGTCCACCTCGGCCCGGGTCGGGAGCTCGCGGACGCCGACTCCGAGAGCGCGCCGCAGATACGTCCGCCCATCGACCCGTATGTTCATGGTCCAGTTGCCGCTGCCGGTGGCGAAGGGACCAGTGGTCACCCGGCCGTCGCCGCTTCGCCCGTTCCCGCCGAGGAAGTCGTCCGCCCACAGGGAGCTACGCGGTGTGCGGTCGGCGGTCCAGTCCCAGTAGGGCAGCGTGACCGAGGGGTTGACGGTCTGCAGAGCCTGCTCGAACTGCAGGATGAACCTGCGGTGCCAGGGGAGGAACGACGGTGAGCGGTGGCCCACCCGCTCACCGTTGTCGGTGTCACCCATGATGAAACCGTTGTGCGTGGTGATGAATTCGTCGTAGCGGCCGCTCCGCTTGAGTGCCAGCACCGCGTCGACGAAGTTCCGCTTCTCGGTGGCGGTGAGGTCCGCCTGGTTCTTCCGGTCTGCCATGTCGAGGTCTCCTCGTGGGTTGGTGGACGGTCTGAGGGGCGCCGGTCAGCCGACGGGAACCGGGACGAGATCCGCGCCGTGGAGCTCGCGAACGGCGGCGCGGGCCACCGCGCGTGGGGTTCGGAACGTCTCGTAGTGGTTGACCACGCTGATCCACGTGCTGTCGGCGTTCTGCATCACGTGCAGCTCCTCGCCGTCGACGCGCACGGAGTAGCCCATCGCCCCGTGGCCTTGGTGACCACCGCGGTCTGCGTGGCTGCCGCCGTGACCGCCGTGACCGCCGTTGCCTTCGTGGCCTTCGTCCTGGTTCATCGGCCTACCCTCGATGAGGCGGCCGAGATAGACCTCGGAGAAGGCCTCGGGTATCTCGGAAGTGCCGGAGCGGACGGGGCGCTTGTCCGGTGCACCCGAGCGGGAGGCGGTGGCAGCGGCGACGGCCGCCGGTGTGGCCAGCGCGGCTCCGGCCAGCACCAGGGCGCTACCGCGCAGAACGTGGCGGCGGGTGGGAC
The DNA here is from genome assembly GCF_040609575.1 of Streptomyces sp. NPDC004647. Classification (NCBI taxonomy): domain Bacteria; kingdom Bacillati; phylum Actinomycetota; class Actinomycetes; order Kitasatosporales; family Streptomycetaceae; genus Streptomyces; species Streptomyces sp. NPDC004647. The sequence continues at coordinate 33,616 of NZ_JBEXKU010000040.1, forward strand.
GGGACATGGAGGACCTCCTCTGTTCGTCTTCTGCGGCGGTGCCACGGAAGGTTCGGTCTTCGCTCTGCGGATCGATGATCGTCCCGCGCTGCAACATGCTGGCAGGAGCAGACACCGCAAGAAGGAGGTTGGCCATGAACCAGACATTCGGCTCATGGCATTGCAAAATTCAACGACGGCGATCTTGCTCGGGCTGCATCGCCGAGGGTCGCGGAAGCAAATATTCCGCTGTTTCTGATGCCAACAACCGAATATTCTCTCGCTGTTGACCATAAAGGGTGACGTCTCTCACGCCAGGAAGTCGGCGGGAATGCGCATCCCGAGAGGCGTTTGGCAGCGCGCCATCACCGGTCCGGCACCGCTCGTCGGGGCCGCCGGTCACTCAGGTGCGTTCTCCCGCTCGATCGACCCGAGAGGGGAGGGAGAGGAGATCGGGTGGCATCCGTGTCGGGGGAGGGGACGTGGCGGCCATCGAAGTCGCTGGCGCTGGCGTTGGTACCGGCCTTGAGTCACAACTCAGAGCCGGGTCGCCATTCGCTCGACCGCGTCCTTGGCCTCCTTCAGCTCAGCTCCCGTGACCTCGCGGTAGACCTTGATTGCTTGGAGCTTCTTCCCGTCCAGCAGGAGCGCACCGACCTGATCCATTTCCGGGTCGGCATCGCGGATGCCCAGATGGCCCATGACCAGATCAACCTTGCGCTCCACTCGGGCGATTCTGCGATCGATCCGACCGAGCTTGCGCTCTATGGTCGCGCCCAGGAGTCCGACAAGAGGGATGAGGAGGTACACCGCTATGTCCATGTTCCGGATCCTAGCCAGCTCGTCGGACAGCGGCACGTCGTACGCCCGGCACGTCCTACGCCGGCACGTCGTACGCCGGCAGGGGTGTACCGCCATGGATCGCGAGGGGCGCTCTGGGCGGCCATGCAGCCCCAGGCCACATCGGTGCTTCAAGCGGTACGGGTCAGTATCTCGCGGCGACTTGCGCAGCTGTCGCCGGAGCGGAGTGGAGCCGGGGCAGCGGCTCCGGAGCCATGGACCGCGGCCTCAGGCACTGACGATCCGGCCGATCCGGCAGCGGGAGTGGCCGCGCAGCGGAGGCGCAGTTTCCCGCCCAAATCGTTACCCAGCAAGCGGCCAGTGGACCGAAGCCCTGCCGCAGCCCACTCGTACCGTCCGGTCCGGGTGCGAGCCGGCCGCCCGGAGCACGGCTCCCGCGCGGTGGGTGAGTTGGTGGTGAGCGGTGGGTGGTGGGTGGTGGGTGGTGGAAAGACGGTCGTCTATCCAGTGGGATAGCCCCATGGCTTCTCATGCTTCCGCCGGCACACCAGCGACCTACGATCGCATCGGGACGGGCTACGGGCAGGTGCGTCGCCCTGACCCGAGACTGGCCGCGCTGATCAACAAGGCTCTCTCAGGGGCGCGGACTGTAGTGAATGTCGGCGCGGGTGCGGGCTCTTACGAACCGCCCGATGTCGAAGTCACGGCTGTAGACCCCTCCCAGGTCATGCTCGACCAGCACCCCGGATCCCGCAGAGTGCGGGCCCACGCGGAGGATCTGCCGTTCCGGGACGGGGTGTTCGACGCGGCCATGGGGGTGCTGACCGTGCACCACTGGACCGACTTCCGCCGTGGACTGCGGGAGATGCGCCGGGTGTCCCGGCGGCAGGTGGTGTTCACCTGGGATCCCGCTCACCGTCCGGAGCTGTGGCTGATCGACGAGTACCTGCCGCAGATTCGGGAGCTGGATCTCTCCCGCTTCCCTACGCTGTCAGAGGTCGTCGAAGCGATGGGCGCTCACACCGTGAGTTCCTTCCCGATCCCGTACGACTTCACCGATGGTTTCCAGAACGCCTTCTGGCGCCGCCCCGAGCAGTACCTGGAATCGTCGGTGCGCCACGCCAGCTCGTCGCTCGCTGAGCTGCCCGCGGACGTCGTCGAACCGGCCATGGAACGGCTCCGGGCCGACCTGGACTCCGGGGCCTGGGCAGAGCACCACGCCGACCTACTGGCCCGCGACAGCATGGACTACGGCTACCGGTTGCTCGTCGCCGACCAGAGCGGCGCCGGCCGTCACTGACAGCTATAGCGGATGACGCGTCACACCCCGTGCAGTTCAGAGCCCTTGCCAAGGTGGGCGGACGGTCGGTATGCATGCAAGGACGTGGCCGTCCGCTGAAGCGGACGGCCACGTCCGACAGAGATCCCCTCCGGCGCGAAGGACGGTACATGGGCAGCAGCGAATCAGCACGTCACGAGGCTGGCCGCCCGATACTGCAGAAGTTCGACAGGCGGCTCAACGAGCTGATTCAGACCATCTACCCCGACGAGCGCAAGCGGCCGGGGTACGCCAGGCTGGCCAAGGAGATCAGCGAGGTGACCGGAGGTGCCATCTCCGGTACGTACCTCTGGGAACTGGCAACGGGCAAGAAGCGCAATGTGACCTTGGAACAGCTTGACATCCTCGCGCAGTTCTTCGGCGTGCCCCCGGAGTATTTCTTGAATGATGAAGTTTCTCAGCGCGTCAAATCCCAGCTCGCGCTGGCCACCGCATTGCGTGATGCCAGGATCCGCAATCTTGCCCTGAGGTCGGAGGGGTTGTCGCCGACAAGTCTGGATGCCTTGCTGACCATGGTCAACGAAGCGCGCAGGGTGCAGAATCTCCCTGAGGTCAGGGATCGCGACACGGAGAACGGGGGCGCCGATGGCTAGGCAGCGGGCGCAGGTCGGCAGGGATTGTCCAACCACGGATTGTCGCTCTTCGGGAGAGCGGGCCGGAGTGAAACGGCGCATCCCTCCCCAGGCTGCTGGTTGTCAGGATCTCCAGCAGACGTACGGGCGCCGGCCGTAACTCTGTGATCAGACGGCCGGGATCGGCCATGGCTTCAACCACTCTCGGCCGCAACGGACGCACGAGATTCGCCGCCGCATGCATGGCTGCCGCCATGAGTGACATCCGTTATTGGACGGCCGCCGGTTGGGAAGGCTGATGTCTGTTTGTGCGCACGGATATCGGCGCTGCCCAAGGAAGGCCCAACGGAACAGCACATGTCGTACAGATATCTCAAGTTGCGCCGGCGTTGCGAGCCGATACTCGCTCAAATCGACTTGCCTCGGCCGTTCTCCATCGAAGCTCTGTGTCACCACATCGCCGAACAGCGGGGTCGGCCCCTCTACCTTCACCCGCTACCGCCGGAAGCAGCCATGTCCGGCACATGCGGCCTGTGGCTCGGTACCGCAATCGACGATCACGTCTTCTATGAGAAGCAGACGTCGCGGCTGCACCAAGAGCACATCATGCTGCATGAATTCGGGCACATCCTGTTCGGCCATGACTCGCTGGACACGGGAGACAACGTGGGGGCACAAGCACTTCTGTCGGACCTGGACCCGCGGCTGGTGAGGCATCTCCTCGGCCGCACCAATTACACAACGCGCCAGGAGCAGGAAGCGGAAATGCTTGCCAGTTTGATACGGACAAGCGCGGACCGGCCTCATCCGGAGCAGTCGAGTGGCGTTCTGGGCAAGCTCGAGTCGGCTCTGGGAATAGAGGCGTCCCGTGGCGGGTGATTTAGCAGAGCTCGGGAACCGGCTGGAATACCCCTGCAGCCTCTTTCTTTGGTTCGCGGTTCTGGTGCGCGGGCCCTCGGCCTTTCGCTCCCCTCAACAACGCGGGCTGTGGCTGGCGGTTGCCACGGCGGCGGTCGCCATGGCCCTCAATCTCCCCGTGGTTGTCTCGCTCATACTGAAGGCCTCCGGCTCGGCGCATGGCGCCGCACTGACGAGGAACATGTTCGGATTGCTGTCCGCCGGTGCCGTGCTGCACTTTGTCGCCGTCGCACACACCAGCGGGCGCCGTCTGAAAGTCGGTCTGTGCCTCGCCGTGGGTGCGATCATGGTCGCCCTCCTGCTCTTCGACCTCGGTGCGCCGCCGCATCAGGAGCACAGCATCCCCGCAGTCGGTGAGCCGTCCCCTTCCGCTGCCTACTGGCTGACGCTGATTGCGGCCCATCTGCTGGCAAATGCGGCCTGCGTCCGAGTCTGCTGGCGGTACGGCCTACGTGCGGAGAGCCCCTCTCTCGGAGCGGGCCTGAAACTGTTCGGCCTGGGAACCGCATTCGCCGGACTGTTCTGGCTCGTCTATTTTCTCCGGCTTACCCTCGACACGAACCGGGTCATGCCCTTCCTTCCGCTGCTCATGAACCTGCATGCGGTGTTCCGGGCGTCGGCCATCCTCGTTCCGACGCTCTTCACGGCCCGCCGTGCGGCGGCGGACATCACGACGGCCTGGCACCTGTGGCCCCTGTGGCGAGACCTTGTCGATGCCGTGCCCCACGTCGCCCTGACCAAGCCCAGGTCGAGGACCGCCGAGATCCTGTGGCCCCTCATCCCCCGCAAGCTTCTGGTGTATCGCAGGGTCATCGAGACCCGGGACGCCATCCTGGTCCTCTACGACTATGTTCAGCCGGCCGGCTCGGGCCTTGCGTGCAGCCATGGGACGGATGCTGGAGTTCCGCATCCGGGCACCGACGCGGCCGTACTGGCGTGCGCCATGCGGGAGGCGCGCAGCGCCAAGCTCGCCGGCCACCGCCCCCAGCGGTCGAGCGCCGTCAACCCATTCGCCTTCGACGGGGACCTTGAAGATGAGAGAACGTTTCTTCTGGACGTGGCGAGAGCCTACGGGGCGGCCCGTGCAGGGGCGTTGAGTAGCCGGCCGAGCCCTGGGAGTGGCTCGCTGCCGACGAGGTGGTGGACCAGGCGTTGAGGGGTCGTCCTCGGAACAGGCCCATCGGCTTCGGTTGGAGGTGCACGGTGTACGCCCTGGTGGTACGGCATCCCTCACGGATGGCGACGGCCAGGACGGCTCGTAACCGGAAGCCCCCGGAATCAGAGCGTCCACCCGGCCCCCGCAGCCCCCGGCCCCCGACCGGATCCATCATCCGCAATAGCGGACGTCTTGACCGGCCGGTAACCGCCAAGTAGCGTTTTCCCGCGTGCGGTTGATGGCGGGCGGCCCCATGAGACTGCGCTCTGCGTCACAGGAGTAATGGTGTAGGCGACTGTGTCAGTGTCGGCATGTCTCGCTCGGGGGAGGCGCTCGTATCCAGGCGTTGGCCGACGAGGACCGAGCGAACCGGCCCCCAAGGACACGACGGATGCCTGCCTGCTTCACACCACTCCGTGCTCCGACGCTGCAGCCGTTCCCTGTCCGCCGCCGCACCGGACGTTCTCGCGCGGACGACCTCGGGACCACGGCGGCGCAGCCACGCCCCGGTGGTGTCCCCGCTGCGGGAGCGGACCGCGACCAGCTCACGAGTTTGGCCAAGATTAGGGGGATTCCATGAACCACCGTCAGGTGATGTCACCCTGGACTGCCGAGCCTCACGACATGACCGAGGATCCCGTACGCCGGATCGCCCGCTGGACCCTGGCGGCGAAGCGCGAGGTCATCTGGAGTGTCAACTTCACCGACCGGTCGACCCTGGCCGTCGATCACTTCAAAGTGATCGACGCGGCGGCCTCCCGCCTGACGGACCGCGGGGTGGACGTGAGTCTGCTCTGCCCGCCGAGTGTCACCCAGCTCCCGAGCATGCGTAAGCAACTCTCGAGGGCGGACAGCCGATTGCATGTCTCGGTCACCGGAGTGGCGACCCAGGGTGTGCTGGCGATCAGGGACCGGTCGGCGGCGGCCATCGAGTTCCCCGAGGTGAACGGCCCCGGGGCGACGTCTGTCGTGGTCGTGAACAATCCGGCGGTGGTCGAGGTGCTCTCCCGCACCCTCTTGGGGCCGGCCCGCTCGTCCGTCTCCGTGCTCCACTCCGAGGAGGACGCCAGGAGTGCGCCGGAACGCCAGGTGCTGCACTTGATGGCGATGGGCTACAAGGACGAGGTGGCGGCTCGGAGGGCGAGCCTGTCCCTGCGCACCTACCGCCGCCATGTGGCCACGATCATGAAGGAGTTGGGAGCGGAGTCCCGGTTCCAGGCAGGGGTGCGCGCTGCGCAGATCGGGCTGTTGGACGACCACAGTGCCGTCGGGCGAGCCGTGACGGCCCGCCCGGCGGCTCCGGGCGCCGCATCTCCCCTGCCCGGGGGGCGAGGGGCCGTACGCTCTGCGCCTCGGGGGATATAGCCTGCCCACGGCCGAAATTCGGGATTTCTCGGTGGCGTCCGCGCCGCAGAACTGTCCGCGCTGACGTATGTGTTCCGGCCAGTGGCGCGGCTGTGCGTGGAACCGGCCGGATCCACACGACTGGGGGGAAGGTCTATGGCCCGGTACGGCACCGGCACCGCACCTCAACGGGGCGCGGCCACTCAGCAGGGGAGCGGCGGACAACCGCCGCCGACCGACCTCGAACAGGCCGGTGACCGGCAACGCACGGGCGAGGAGCGGAAGCGGCGCAGCGTCAGGGCGCAGGGCAGACGGAGCCAGGCGGGGGCGCCGGCCTGGCGGAGGAGCCGTCTGGTGCTGGCGCCTGTGGTGTTCGGCCTGGCACTGGTGGGGATCTGGGAGCTGGTCACCAGCAGCGGCGGCGTCTCGCCGTTCTTTCTGCCCGCCCCCGCCGACCTGGTGGAGCGCTTCGGCGAGCAGATCGGGAACGGCGACTTCCGCACGTCGACGCGGTGGACCGTGATGGAGGCGCTCGCGGGGAGCGGCCTCGGTCTGATGGTGGCGCTGCCACTGGGCTATCTCATGGCGCACAGTCCCCTGGCTGCCAGCACTCTCCAGCCGTACATCGCCGCTTCGCAGGCATTGCCCGCCATCGCTGTCGCCCCGCTGCTCGCGCTCTGGATGGGGTACGGGCTGCTGCCCATCGCCGTGCTCTGCGCTCTGCTGGTGTTCTTTCCGATTCTGGTCTCCACCGTCCATGGGTTCCGCTCCCTGGACGGGGACATCCTGGACGCAGCCAGGGTCGACGGCGTACGGCGTTGGGGCATGCTGTGGCACATCGAGCTGCCCCTCGCCCTCCCTCAGATCCTCGCCAGCGTCCGCACCGGGCTGACGCTGTCCATCACCGGTGCCGTGGTCGGGGAGTTCGTGATGGGTGGTGAGGGGCTGGGGCAGCTGCTGGCTGTGCAGCGCGGTGAAGCCGACACTCTCGGCCTGTTCGCCACCCTGCTGACGCTGACTCTTCTCGCCGCGATTTTCTATGGGCTCGTACGGCTGGTGGAGCGATGGACACAGCGCTGAACACAGTACTTGGCGGGGGCACAGAGTAATACAGATTCCTTTTGGAAACGGTCTGTTGGGCACTTCCGGCCATCTGGGTTCGGAACGGTTGACTCACTTCCGTGCCGGGGCAGATGCTTGCAGCGAAATCCAACGCGCTTGGACAGCAGGCGAATTGCTCTGACCGGTGCTTCAGGAACTCGATGCACTTTCTCGGGCTGTACCGGCGGCCTGGAAGTGGACGTGGAGGAAGCGTGACCATAAAGGCTCTGATTCTCAACACCACACTGCGGCGTTCCCCCAGCCGTTCCCAGACTCAGGGGCTCATCGACAAGGCAGTGGCGGGATATCAGAAGGAGGGCATCGAAACCGAGGTCATCCGCGTCATCGACCATGATATCGAGCAGGAGTACTGGGACGACTTCGACGACTGGAACGCGGGTGAGAAGGCGCGGCGCAAGGACGAGTGGCCCTGGCTGCTGGGCAAGATCAAGGCTGCGGACATCCTCGTCATCGCCACTCCGATCACGCTCAACATGTGCACATCGGCGGCACACGTCATCCTCGAGAAGCTCAACCTGATGGATGAGCTGAACGCCGACACCGGGCAGTTCCCGCTCTACAACAAGGTCGCCGGGTTGCTGATGTGCGGCAACGAGGACGGTGCCCACCATGTCGCGGGCACTGTACTGAACAATCTGGGCCGGCTCGGGTACATCGTTCCGCCCAACTCGGCCGCGTACTGGCTCGGCCCGGCGGGCACCGGGCCGGGGTACATCGAGGCCCACGGCGACAAGCACTTCCACACGAACAAGCTGATCCGGTTCATGGTCTCCAACACCGCTCAGATGGCGCGCATTCTCGATGCCACTCCGCTCACCACAAATCTGGCGGACTGTGCGGCGGAGGCACGGGCGGAGAGCTCGGAGGTGTTTGCCATTCGCGTCAACGTGGACACCCCGGCCATTCGCTACAAGCGTTTCCAGAACCTCGGCGATGTCCCGCTGACGGAATCCGTACTGGCCGCCGATGAAGAGAGCACACCCACGAAGACGGCCTGAGTAACCTTCCCTGGACGGGCAGTTCGAAGAGGGCGGCGCTGCGATGCGTCGCCCTCCCCGCCGTTCTCTGAGCGGAAGCGGCCGAAGCGGCCCGCCGTTCTCTGGAGCGGAAGCGGCAAGGGCCCGGAGCGGCCCGAAGTGCCGTGCAGCGGTCCGTACCGTCAGGTCACCTCGGGCCGGCTCAGGTCAGGTCGAGCTCAGGTCAGCTCAGGCGGAGCCGAGGCCATATGAGTGGCGTCACCGATCGACCGGACGACCATCCGATCCCCCTTGACGGCGAGGACGGAGACGCTCGTCAGCGGCAGGATCATGTCCAACTGCCCCCAGCCGAGGTTCAGCAGGCTGCCGAGCAGGATCACCAGGGCGGAGTCGTGCGCCACGACCGCCACCCGGGGAGGCCGGCCGTCCTCGCTGACCGGGGTGCCGGCGACGGCCGTCTCGACCGCCGCCCGCATCCGTTTCGCCACTTCCTGCTCCGGTTCGGGGAAGGGATAGACCCCGTGCGGCTTGAGCTCGCTGGTGCGTCCGTCGTCCCAGTTGGTACGCACCTCGCGGAGCCCCGGCTCGGTGGTGACCGGCAGCCCGTGCCGCGCGGCGACAGACCGTGCGGTCTCCTGCGCGCGCCGGGCGCCACTCGCCCACACGCTGTGCAGCGGGACGTCGGCCAGCCGCGTGGCCAGAAGTTCGGCCTGGGCCCTGCCCTTGGGGGACAGCGACGGATCCCGTGGGTCGCCCTCGTAGTCCTCCAGCCCGGCGTAGGAGTCGGCGTGCCGGATCAGCCACACCTCGGTGACTCCCGGGACGCCGACGAGATACCGCTCGTACACCGAGCGCATCACTTGGAGAAAGCTGTCTCGTCCGTCACTCACCATGGTCTCCGTATCAGCGATGTCAGCGGGGGACGGAACGGCACTCGAGGACGGCCCACACGCCGCCGGCGGGCACGATGCCCACGATGTCGAAACCGGCCCGCCCGAGGAGGGCCTGCCACTGGGGGCCCGTCCGGTGCTCGCCCTCGACCAGGACCAGCATGTCCATATCCAGGACCTTCCCGAGGTCCCCGGTCTCACCGATTACCGAGTCCAGGATGAGGAGCCGGGCCGCGGGGTCGTCGCCCATGGCCCGGCGGATGCGGGACAACAGGAGCTCCGCCTCGGCGTCCGCCCAGTCCTCCAGCACGCCCCGGAGAACGTAGGCGTCACAGCCGGCCGGAATGACCTCGAAGAAGTCCCCGGTCCGCAGCTCGACCCGGTCGATGAGGTTCTGTGATGTGAGATACCGGTGCGCGCTCTCGGCCACGGCGGGCCCGTCCACGAGCACCCCCGTAGCCTCCGGTACGGCCGTCAGCACACTGCTGAGGAACTGGCCGCGGCCGCCGCCGACATCGGCGAACCGGGAGAACCGGGAGAAGTCGTAGGCACGGAGGAAGTCATCGGCGAAATACCGGCCGAATTCCACCATCGCCGCATCGAACTCATCGCGGATCTCCGCGTTCCGGGGGTGTGCGAGATAGTCGTACAGCGGCTCCCGGTGCCGCAGCCGGAACGCCGGCTCGTCCGTACGGACCGACTCCACGATGTTCCCGTACGCCGTGAGGACGTCGGGCTCGCAGAAGAACGTCGTCATGCCGCGCATGCTCTGCGGATGGTCGGACCGCAGCAGGTCGCCCATCTCGGCCAGCCCGAAGAACCCGTCCGCCTCCTCTGTCAGGGCATCGACGGCGGCCGCCGCGCGCAGCACGCGATGGAGCCGGTGTGGGTCGGAGCCGCTCAGCTCGGCCAGCTCCGCGACGCTCCGCGGGCCGGCCGCGAGCAGATCGGGGATGTCCAGCTTGGCTATGGCGTACAGCACGAAGGCGACCTTCAGGTCGACGTTGTGCTGATACAGCCGCTGGGCCGGGGTGGGGGCGGTGTCCTTCCGGGGGCGGATCGACTCAGTCTGCATGGACCTTCTCTCGGCTCGGTGGCAGGTGGTCGGGGCCGTTCTCGCCGGCGGCGCCGGTGGTCCGGATCCAGGCCTCCGGGTCCGGGCCCTCCAGCAGCTTGGGGTGGTCCGCTTCGTCACAGCGGATGCAGTGCGAGCCCAGGACGGCGAGGTCCCACCGGTCAACGGTGAGCTCCAGCGCCTCCAGGTCCCGGGCAAAGGCGCGCCAGTCGATCAGCCCGCCCTCACGTATCTCGGCCAGCCGCGCCAGCACGCGTTCCGCCCGGCCGGCGGGTGTTCCGCCCGCGGCGCGCCGGGCCTCCACCGCTGCCCTCACGCGCCGCAGCGACTCGGCGCCGGACAGGCTCCGGCCGGGTCCGCCGTACCGGTCCAGGGCCGCGGCCAGCTCTTGGGTGTGCTCGGCGGTAGGCCGGCCCCGGGCGAGCCCGGAGAGCAGTGCGCGCCGCTCCGGCCCGTCGAACAGCAGGCCCAATTCCCGTACCACGTCGGCCGGTTCGTCTGCCGTGTGAACCAGGCTCAGGACCCGGTTGGACTGCCCGAGCGCGCCCCGCAGCGTCCCCGGCTTCCGGCCGGCGGGGCCGGCCGAGCCCTTGAGCGTGCCGAGACGCACGCTGGCAGGAAGGGGGTGCCGACCGTTGTCGCACAACAACAGCAGCAGGGCCGGCCCCGCGGAGAGGAAGTACTCGTTCACCGCGAGCCGGTCGAGCGTGGCCGTCGTGAGCTGGTAGCGCCACAGCTCACGCCAGCGGAGGCGGTCGAACCCCAACTCCCGTACACCGACCACCCTGAAACCGTGTTCCTCGAGAAAGGCACAGGTGGGTCGCAGCTTTCCGGCGGCCAGGCCGTCCGGCTTGAGCATCAGGAGAGCGGAGTGGTGCAGCGCGGACGCGAGGCTCGGTCCCAAGGTGTCCTGGGCATCGCCGAACCCCTCACGGAAGTAGGTCTCGCGCGCGTAGAGCCGTTCCTTGGCCGGGATACGCGTCAAGGACGGCCACGGCACCGGCTCCGCGCCGGATGTCATCGGCCGGTCCCCGGGCGGTGCGCGGCGGGCAGGGCATCGGCCAGCGCCGCCACGAACCCGTCGATGTCGTCGTGGCCGATGGCCCCCATGGTGGCGACGAAGAAGCGCCCGTCCTTGAGGGAGTCGAGGTTGGAATACAGGGTGTAGCCGCGCTCGCGTACCGCGTGGACCAGCTCGGGGAAGTCGATGTGGTCCGGCAGCCTCAGATTGGTGATCAGATGGCCCTCGCACCCGCGGGGGAGGCGCAGCACCTCGAAGCCCGACTCGGCCAGACGCCGCCTCATATGTGCGGCCATTGCGGCGTAACGGCCGATGCGCTGCTCCACGCCTTCCGCCAGCCAGCGGGCGACCCCCCGGTCGAGCGCGAAGAGCACTTGGACGGGCATGGTGTACGGGAAGCCGCCGTCGTGACCGCGCCGCCACTGCTCGTACAGGTCCAGATAGAAGGTGCGCGCCGTGCCGGCCAGCGTCCGCAGCTCCTGGGTTCTGGCGAGCACGACACCGATGCCGGGGACGGACTCCAGGCATTTGTTGGGGTTCACCGAGCAGTACGCGATGTTGTCGGCACGCAGGTCCAGTGGATGGCCTCCGATGCCACTGATGCTGTCCACCACCAGGAGGCGGCCGCGCCGGGCGACGACCGCACCGATCTCCCGCAGCGGCACCAGCATGCCGGTCGTGGTCTCGTGGTGAACGACGACGACATGGGTGAGGCCGGGATCGGCCGCCAGGGCGGCGTCCACGGCGTCCGCGGTGACCGGCGTGTACGGGTCGACGTTGAGCCGGGTCACCGCGATGCGGTGCCGCTCGGCGATCAGCGCGAGGCGCTCCGCGTACCGGCCGTTGACGACGACCAGCAGTGGGCCGGTCAGGCTGCTGATGATGGCCTCGCTCGCCGCCGTCCCGGATCCCGCGAACATCACGCAGTCGTGGGTGCCGGTGCCCCCCGCCGCCTGCAACAGCCCTGCCGAGATACGGGCGGCGGCTTCGGCGACTTCCGGATCCCGGTGGCTGAAATCGCCGACCAGCAATGCCTCGCGCACCTCGGGGGCGGTATTGGTGGGGCCGGGATTGAAGAGTAACCGGGCCACAGAGGGACTCCTGAATTTCGTGGCTTGGATGGCCGGACGGACACCGTAAACGATCCCCGGGATGCGCGTACACAGCGTTGCATGATGCTGCCATTCGCTCTTCACGGGAGTGCCGCGGGGTAGGGCCAGGAGGCAATCTGATCCATAACGCAAAGACCGTGCAGCACACGCCCGCAGAGGGGGACGCATGGACCGTGATGACGCGGTTACGGAGGATCTGGAGCAGCGCACTCGCCGGGTCTTCGACGCCCATCACCGGGAGCAGGCGGATGATCCGCTCATTTATGGCCGACTGGTCTCCCTGATATCGCCGGAATACTTTCAGCTGCCGCCGGACTGGTTCGAGGGGAAACACGTACTCGACGTCGGATGCGGTTCCAACGCCAATGCGTCCAAGGCCTTTCTGGAACTCGGAGCGGCGCATGTCAGATCGGTGGACCTGGGCACCGGCTGGATGGATGTGGCCGGCGCAGAACTGGCCGCCTATGGCAGCCGTTCCAGCCTCGCCGACGAGAACGTGACGATGCTCTCCATCGAGGACGGCGCGTATGACTTCGTCCACTGTGCGGGAGTGCTGCACCACACGTCCGATCCGCGCCTGGGGCACTCCGAACTCGTCCGTGTCGCCAAGCCGGGCGGCTATGTGTTCGCCACCGTGATGGCCAATGCGAAGGGCTTGCTCTACCAGTTCTTCAACCTTCTGCGCGATCAGTACAAACGCGATGAGGATTTCCGCGCCACTATCGACGGACTCAGCGCGGACGGCACCAGCGAAGCGCTGGACTGGCTCTTCTCGGAGAAAGCCAAACGCGAGCCGTCCCTGCCCGAGGAAGAGCGGGTGCTGCGCAGTCTGTTCGACGCGGATCTCGTTCTCACCATCAAGGACCGTATCCAGGCTCCGACCTACCATGACTTCGACTTCACCGAGGAGCAGATCCGGGGCTGGTTCGCCGACGCGGGCTGTCAGGACGTGGTGAGGCTCTCCCGCTACACCTACGGGTTCGGCAACCTCCGTCGCTTCCTCGCGCCGATGTACCTCGAGTACAGCCACCCGCTTGCCCGGCTGTGGTTCGGGGAGGGGTACGTCCAGATGATCGGACGCAAGCCGTGACGGGGGCGCCGGGGCAGCTGCCGCAGGTGGCGGGCGGCGTGATCGTCAATCCGCTCGGCACGCTCGCCGTCGTCAGCCAGCTGGGAACCTCCTGGTCGCTGCCCAAGGGGCATCTGAATCCGGGGGAGTCGTCCATCGACGCGGCCCGCCGGGAGGCGGCCGAGGAGACGGGGCTGACCTCGCTCGTCCACCAGGGGGAGCTGTGCTCGTACGAACGCAGCGCCCTTGACGCGGAGGGCCGGCCCGACGACACCCGGTGGAAGAGGATCACTCTGCACCTCTTCACCACGCCCGCGCTCCCGCTGGCGCCCCAGGACCCGTGCAACCCCGAAGCGCGCTGGGCCGCCCCTCAGGAGGCGGCCGGCCTGCTCACCCATCCCGAGGACCGGCAGGCACTGACCCGTGTGCTGCCGCGCGTACGGGCCGCTGCGGAGCAGGCGCGGGCCGCCTCCGACGCGGCCGCGCTGCAACGCGTGCGAGCGCAACTGCCCGGAATTCCGGAGAGCGTGGTCTCCGATTTCATGTCCCTGGCCGATGCTGACGCCGCCGAGTTGGAGGCGCGCGCCGAGTGGCACCTCGAGAAGCCCTACGGCGCCAATCACATCCTCGTCGGCACGGGCCGGTGGGGCCTGTCCTTCGCGCGGCTGCTGCCGGGCCGGTCGTCCAGCTTCCATCTGCACCGCACCCGGCGTGAGTTCTTCCGGGTGCGGACCGGGGTTCTGACGCTGCGGACCGGCGCGCACACCGCTCCGCTGTACGCGCTGGAGTGCGGAGAGTCCACCCCGGACGTACCGCACGCCATCGCCAATGACGGCGCGGAGCCGCTGGAGATCGTGGAGATCTTCTCCCCGGCCGCGTTGGACGACAAGGTCAGGATCGAGGACCGCTACGGCCGTCCGCTGGGGCAGGTGGTCTTCGGTGAGTGAGCGTGTGCCACCGGGTGAGCGTGTGCCGCCGCCGCTGACGGGCGCGGAGGTCGGCTCACTCGAGGAGCACTGCCGGTGGATCAGGGAGTGGATACTCCGATCCATCCACAGCAACCAGACGGGCCACGGCGGCACCAGTCTGTCCATGGTGGAGATGCTCGCGCTGCTCTACTTCAGATACATGCGGCACGATCCGGCGCACCCCGCCGACCCCGGACGCGACCACTTCATCCTGAGCAAGGGGCACGGGGCACCCGCGCTGTACGCGACACTCGCCCGCGCCGGATATCTGCCTCCGGAGGAATTGCGCACCCTGCGGCGCCTGGAGAGCCGGTTGCACGGCCACCCCAACGCGCACGCCCTGCCAGGCGTGGATGCCAGCACGGGCTCGCTCGGACAGGGGATCTCCCTCTCGGTGGGGCTCGCCCTCGGCTGGCGGGCCCAGGGCCGGGACAACCGGGTCTTCTGCATGGTCGGGGACGGCGAGCTGCAGGAGGGGCAGAACTGGGAGGCCGCGATGGCCGGGGCGAAGTGGGGGCTGGACCGGTTGGTCGTCCTGGTGGACCGGAACGGGCTCCAGGGAGACGGCGACACCGAGGACGTCATGCCGCTGGGCGATCTGTCCGCCAAGTGGCGGTCCTTCGGCTGGCATGTCCAGGAGGTCGACGGCCACCGGCTGGACGCCTTGGACGCCGCACTGCGCACGGCGCTCCGGCAGCAGGGGAGGCCCGCGGTGCTGGTGGCCCGGACGGTCAAGGGAAAGGGTGTCTCGTACATGGAGGGCGTCACCCACTGGCACCACCACCCGGTCAGCGACGGCGAGTTGGAGACGGCGCTGGCGGACATCGGCTCCGGAGGCTCCGGAAGGACAGGTGCCCGATGAAGGCGACCCGGGACGCGTACGGCCATGCCCTGCTCGCGCTCGCGGAGCGGGATCCGAGGATCGCGGTGCTGGACTCCGATCTCTCCAGGTCCACGCACACCGACTGGTTCCGCGAACGCTTCCCCGACCGGCACTACAACCTGGGGATCGCGGAGGCCAACATGATCGGCGTTGCGGCGGGGATGGCGATGACCGGTCTCGTCCCCTTTGCCACCACGTACGCGATATTCATCGGCCGGGCCTTCGACCAGATCCGGCAGTCGGTCGGTTACGCGGACAGCAATGTGAAGATCGTCGCTACTCACGGGGGGCTGTCGGCCAGCCATGACGGCGGCTCGCACCAGGGCATCGAGGATCTGGCCCTGATGACCGCGGTCCCGGGCATGACGGTGCTGTCTCCCGCCGACTACCACGAGACGTACCAGGCGCTCCTGGCCGCGGCCGCCCACCAGGGGCCGGTCTATCTGCGGCTGAGCAAGTTCGCCACCGAAGAGGTGACCGAACCGGACGAGGCGTTCCGCATCGGCCGGGCGCGCGTGCTGCGCGAGGCCGGGCCGGCGCCCGACGTGGGGCTGCTGGCCACCGGAGTGGTCGTCCCCGAGGCCCTGGAGGCCGCCGACAAGCTGCGGGCGGACGGGGTCACGGCGTGCGTGGTCAACGTCCCCACGCTCAAGCCGCTGGACCGCGCCACCCTGACGGAGGTGGCCGGACGCTGCACCGTGCTGCTCACCGTCGAGGAACACAGCGTGCACGGCGGCCTGTTCGCCGCGGTCGCCGCGCTGCTCGCGACCGGGCCGCACCCTCCGGTGCATCCCGTGGCGATGCCCGACTGCTACGGCCGGACCGGCGAATGGCGGGACCTGCTCGACGAGTACGGCATGACCGCGGACCACATCGCAGCCCGGGCGCGGACCGTGCTCGACGCGGCCGCCGGAAGGAGTTGAGACACATGGAGACGCTACGGAGCCTGCGCGACCTGATGGCACGGACGGAGACGGCGGCACAGGCGGTCTTCGCCCACGGACCGCGACGGCTCGCCGTCGCCTCGACCTCGCCGGACCTGGTTCACGGCCTCACAAAGGGCCTTGATCCGTTTCTGCCCCGGGCGGAGCCCACGGAAGAGACCGACGTACGGGTGATCGCGCTCGCGGCCGACCCCGGGGACGGGGTGCGCTCCGCACTCGCCGCCGGCACCGAGACCGTGGTGGACGCCAGCCTGTACCCCACCAACACCCCAGGCCGCCGTACGGAGCTGGGGCAGGGCGCGCACGCCGTGCTGGTCGACAGGACCCGGACGGTCTGCCTCGTGCTGCCCCGCGAAGGCACTGTCTGCCTGCTCCAGCCGGACGAGGAACTGCTGACGCTGGACACCCAGCGCCTGGTCAAGGGGCTTGCCACCATCCTCGCCGAGGCCGGCGACGAACTGGTCGTACACGCCAGCGCGGTGGTCACCCCCGACGGCGACGCCCTCCTTTTCCCCGGCGACTCCCGGAACGGCAAGACCACCGTCCTGCTGCACACGCTGGCCCACTTCGAGGTGGCGATGCTCTCCTGCGACACCACCTTCCTGCGCGTGGACGACGAAGCGATGCACGCCCGGGGCTGGCCGTCCAACTTCAGCCTCTCCACCGGGACGATGCACGACTTCGGCTTCCTCCGCGGGCTGATGACACCGCGACAACGCGACTTGACCTACCGTCAGGCCTGGGACATCTACCCCAAAGAGGTGCTGGACACCCGGGACGTGCTCAAGGCCGCGGGAGCCTCCGTCGTACCGGAAGCCCCGGTGCGGGCCGTGGTGTTCCTCAACTTCGACCCGGACGCCACCACCCGCATCCGGCCGGTCACCGAGCTGAAGGAGATACGGGCCTGGATCGAGCAGGTGTGCCTCGGCTCCCGCGACCCGCTCTACCCCAACTGGCACGGATATCGAGAGGTGCCGGAGGAACAGCTCGACCGTACGGTGGACAGGGTGGCACGGCGGATCACCGACCGGCTCCCGGTGTACCAGATGGACTGGGCGCCCGGCCCCGACCAGCTGCTACGCCATGTGGACCTGCTCGACGCGGTCTCCCACCACCGGACGCGGGGAGCGGCAGGTTGACCGGGCCCGCGGCTCCCGGTGACGGCCCCCGGCTCGGTGCTGTGATCCTCGCGGCGGGGCTCGGCACCAGGCTGGGCCCGCACACCGACCACAGACCGAAATGCCTGCTGGACGTCGGCGGCCTGAGCATCGCCGAGCGTGCCAGGGCTGCCCTGGCCGAGGCCGGGGCGCGGGCCACGGTCTTCGTCGTCGGACACCGGGCCGCCCAGATACGCCGGGCCGTGGCCGGACCAGGCGTGGGCTTCGCCGTCAACGACGACTTCCGCACCACCAGTACCGCATGGTCGGCGGCAGTCGGCCTGCGACACCTGGCCCGTACCGCGGAGGTGGACCGGGTGGTACTCATCGAGGGAGACGTGGTGTTCGACCGGGCGCTGCTGCGGTCGCTGATCGAGGCCGATGCACCGGATGTGACGCTGGTGGAGCCGTGGCGGCCGGAGATCGACGGCTCCACCGTCGTCCTGGGGCCCGATGACCGCGTCCTCGCCTGGACTCACACGGCCGACCGTACGGACCGCTTCAGCCCCGGACAGAGCTGGAAGCTGGTCAATCTCCATGTGATGTCCCCGCAGACCGCGTTCGGCGGGCTGCTGGAGGCCGCGGCCGATCCGGGCCACCGCACCCGGTCACTGGAGTACGTGCTCGGCCGCGAAGGGATCAGCCACGCCGGCTTCCGGGCCGTACCCACCCGGGGACGGCGCTGGGTCGAAGTCGACGACGGCGCGGATCTCGAGCGGGCCCGCGCGCTGTTCGGCCCGTCCTGATGTGCGGGATCGTCGGGGTCGTCGACCTGGCGGGGCGTCCGCTGGGGGACAGCGGCCCGGTCGGCCGGATGCTCCCCGCCCTCGCCCACCGCGGTCCGGACGGACAGGGCGAACTGCGGACCGGGCCGGTGTGGTTCGGGCACACCAGGCTGGCGATCCTCGACCCGGATGACCGGTCGGCCCAGCCCATGACGTACCACGACGGCGACCTGGTGCTGACGTACAACGGAGAGATCGTCAACTACCGGTACCTCCGAAGCGAACTGCGGCACCGCGGCTACCGCTTCACCACCCGCTCCGACACCGAGGTGCTGCTCGCCGCCTACCACGCCTGGGGCGAGGCGTGCCTGCCTCGGCTGGCGGGGATGTTCGCCTTCGCGCTGTACGACCGGCGCACCGGAGAGACGCTGCTGGTGCGGGACCGGCTGGGGGTCAAGCCCCTGTACTACGGCACGGCGGACGGACGGCTGGCCTTCTGCTCGGAGCCCAAGGGTGTGCTCGCGCTGCCCGGGGTGGACCGGGGGCTCAATCCGTCGGCACTCTCGTCGTTCTTCTCCTTCCGGCACCCGCTGACCGAGGACGGCTACTTCCAGGGCGTACGGGCGCTGCACCCCGGCCATCTCCTGCGTATTCGCGACGGCAGAGCGGAGGTACGGCGCTGGTGGTCCCCCGGGGGCGACGACACTGCCCCAGCCGCCGGCCACGGGCAGCTGGGCGAGCTGATGGGCGAGGTGGTGCGGGAGACGGCGGTGAGCGATGTTCCCGTGGCCGTACTGCTGTCGGGGGGCCTGGACTCCTCGGTGATCGCGCTGGAGCTGGCGCGGGACAACCCCGGCATGCTGGCCGTGACCGCATCGCTCCCCGGTGCCGGATACGACGAGGTGGCGGACGCCCGGGTGACCGCGCAGGCGCTCGGCGCCCGCCATCTGACGCTGCCCGTCACCTCCGGGGACTACCTCGCGGAGGCAGCAGGACTGACCCGGCTGAAGGACCAGCCGCTGGGGATGCACAACGAGGTGGCGCTCACACTGCTGGCACGGCACATCAAACCGCACGCCAGCGTCGTGCTCTCCGGAGAGGGCGCGGACGAGCTGTTCGCCGGGTACGGGAGGATATTCCGGCTGCCGTTCGATGCCCGGCGGCTGGACCTCGCCCGCAAGCTCCCGCCGCCGCTGCGCCGGCGCCTTCTGTCGGCTGCGGGGATGACCGAGGACGAGACCGGCCTCGGCCATCTCGGCCTCTTCCTCAGCCGGTACTGCTACTGGCCGCAGGCGGACAAGCTCGCGCTGTTCACCGACGAGATGCGGGAAGCGGTCGCGGACGACCTGGCGCTGGTCAAGGTGGTCGAGCACCGCTTCGACGAAGCCGGGCCCGGGCTGTTCCACCAGCTCTCGCACTTCTTCGTCACCACCCATCTGCGGGGACTTCTGGAGGTCATGGACGCGGCCTTCATGGCGGAGGGGGTGGAGGTCCGGGTCCCCTTCACCGACCACCGGATCGTGGCGGCCGCCCTGTCCCTGCCGGAACGGGACAGGCTGCGCTGGCGCGGACTGTGGCCACGGGCCCTGGCGCTGGGCGAGCCGGTGGCCGCGCTCAGCGAGCGTCGTGATGTCACCAAGTACGCCCTCAGACAGGCCTATCGGCACCGGCTTCCGCCCGGGGTCACCACGCGGCGCAAGCTGCCCTTCCCGGTGCCGCTCAGTCGCTGGCTGCTGGGCGAGCGGCGGGCCGAGGTGGACAAGCTGCTCTTCGGCCCGGACGCGCGTATCGGTGCCATCTTCGACCAGGGCAGGCTGCGCCGATGGCTGTCCGCGGCGGACGGCCGTGCCACGGATACCCACGGGCGGCAGGTATGGCTGCTGATCGGGGCCGAACTCTGGCTCAGGCAGAACTTTCCGGACGGGGTGTCCTGGTGATCACGGCAGCGCCCGCAGCAGCCGGTCGAGTCCTTCCAGCAGTTCGTCGTCGTCTGCGGTGCAGCTGATCCGCAGATGCGAGGGGGCGCCGAACGCCGCCCCGGGAACCGTCGCGACATGGTGCTCGCGCAGCAGCCGGGTGGCGAATTCCTCGTCGTCCAGCGGCCGGCCCCCGGGAGCGAAGCGGGGGAAGGCGTAGAACGCGCCCCGCGGTGCGGCCAGGGTGACGCCCGGCACTCCGGAGAGCCGCTCCACCACCAGCTGCCGGCGGCGTTGGTAGTCGGCCCGCATCCGTTCCGCCGCGTCCCGGGCATCGGTGAGGGCAGCAGCGGCGGCCTGCTGCGCAACCGCCGTCGGATGAGAGGTGGAGTGCGACTGCAGCGCCGTCGCGGCCTTGATCAGACGGGCGGGCCCGATCAGCCAGCCCACCCGCCAGCCGGTCATGGCAAAGGTCTTGCTGACGCCGTGTACGACGGCACACTGCTCGCTCAGCTCCGGTACCGCGGTGACGACGGACAGCGGCTCGCTGCCCTTTTCGAGCAGTTCGCCGTAGACCTCGTCGCTGATGACCCAGATTCCGTGTGTCAGCGCCCAGCGGCCGATCCGGCGCAGTTCGTCCGCGGGGTACACGGCGCCCGTGGGGTTGCCGGGCGAGTTCAGCACCAGCACCTTGGTGCGCGGGGTACGGGCGGCCTCCAGCTGCTGCACGCGCGGGGTGAACCCCTCCTCGGCCGTGGTGGGGACAGCGACCGGTACCCCGCCGGCCAGTTGGGCCATCGTGGGGTAACTGACCCAGCAAGGCGTGGGGACGATGACCTCGTCGCCGGGGTCGACCAGGGCGAGCAGGGTGTTGAAGACGGCCTGCTTGGCCCCGCAGGTGACCAGCACCGCGTCGGGAGAGAGCGCGTGGCCGTAGAGATCGGCGCGGTAGTCCGCCACGGCGTCCCGCAGATCGGGGATGCCCTGGCCCGGCGCGTACCGGTGCAGCCGCGGATCAGCGGCCGCCCGCCCCGCCGCCGCCACAACCTCGGCCGGGCTGGGCGTCTGCGGCTCACCCGCCCCCAGCTGGAAGACGCGCACTCCGGACTGGTCGAGCCGACGGGCCGCCTGGCGTACACCGGCCGTGGCCGACACGGGGACGGCTGACATCCGACGGGACAGCTCTGGGCCTTTCAAGGACTCTTCCCTTCCTGGACGCAGCCCGTCCGTTGCGGCAGCCGGTCAGCGGAAGATCATGCAGTTGGTGGTGGCATGGGCGACCAGACGGCCGTCGGCGTCCTTCACCTGACCCTCAGCGGTGGCGGTACGCCCCCCGACATGGACGGTGGTGCCCTCGGCGATGAGCCGCTCGGCATCCACCGGGACCGCCCTGACCAGATTGACCGTCAGTCCGAGGGTGGTGTAGCCGGCCCCGGCCGGGAGCGTGGTGTGGACCGCGCACCCCATGGCGCTGTCGAGCAGTGTCGAAAAGATTCCGCCGTGCACGGTTCCCAGTGGATTGGCGAATTCCGGCCGTGGCTCGAGGGACATGATCACGTGCCCCTCCTCGAGTACATCGGCCGCGATGCCGAGCAGGGATCCGATGCCGGTCCGGTCCGGCAGGCTGGTGGCGTAACGCAGGAATTCCAGTCCGGACATCTTCGCCGGATCGACACTGCCCAGGTCCGTCATGCGTTCCTCCTTGTGGATGCCTCGCACGTGCGAGGCGCAGGGTGCGGCTTCCCGGGAGCGTAACGGGCGTCCGCAGTCCGACCGGCGGAAGCCGCCCACCGGGCTACGGAAGGTACTTGTTGCTGAAGGCCGAGGTGACGTCGACCTTCTTGGACAGCAGCTTCTGTTCCGCCATGAAGACGGCCATGCTCTGCCAGCGCTCGGCGTCGTGCCGGCCCAGGGCGCCGGCGGAGTTCTTCAACAGCGGCCTGGTGGCGTTCAGTACGGCCAGCGCGTCGCGCTTCTGCTTCTCGCCGGTCAGCCCCGGCACGTAGGTCCTGCTCAGCTCCACCGTCTCCTCCGGGTGGCTGAGGACGAACCGCACCCCGCGCAGGGTGGCGTCGAGGAACTTCCGCAGGTCTCCCGCGCGCTTGTCGGCGACGCTCTGCCGGGCGCCGATGCCGATGGAGACCAGCGGCAGTTCCTTCTCACCGGCGTACGGACTGATGGAGCGCACCGGGAAGTCCGCCTTGTCGAACCCGACTCCCTCGTTGTTGACGTACCCCATCACACCGTCGACCTTGTCCCCGACCAGTGCCGCCTGCTGGGTGAAGCCGATGTTCTTCACATCGACGTCCTTCTCCGTCAGCCCTCCTTCGGAGAGCAGGGCCAGCAGTGCGAAGTACGCCTCCCCGTACGGCCCCGGGATGCCGACGCTCTTCCCCCGCAGGTCCTTCGCCTGCCGGATTCCGGACTTCTCCGGGACCATCAGCGAAACCGGGTAGCGGTGGTAGAGCTGCGCCACGGACACCACCGGGACGGACTTCGAGCGCCCCTGGAGCATTTCGTCGCCGCCGGCCAGCACGGCGTCCTCCCTCCCCGACTCCAGCCCGCCGAAGAGATCTTCACCCGCTGTGTGGTGACGCAGCTTCACGCTCAGCCCCGCCTCCTTGTAATACCCCTTCGCCTCGGCCACGTAGAACGGCGAGAACTGGATGTTGGGCACATAGGTCAGCCCGATTGTCAGTTTCGCGTTCTTGGCGGAACTGCTCCCGGTCGGCTCGGCGCAGGACACCAGCGAGCCGCAGAGAGCCAGGAGGAGGCCGACCACACCGGTGACGAAGCGGAGCCGTGCGGTGGGAGCAAAGGGTTCTGGCTTCATCATGGGTGGTTGTGGACGTCGCATCTCTCTTCGATTCGCTCATGGGGTGGCGGTACGCCAGGTGGCTGCCGCCTGCATGCAAGCACACCGGTGTACGGCGGCCGAGCACGGACATGACGATCTGGCAGGTTGCTGCAACACGCCCGTGCGAACGGGCCCTTGGGTGGCGGCACCTTCCCCGGCGCGCGATGGGTGGCGCTGCCAGCCGGAATGCCGGCGCGGCCCAAGGGCCGGGCCGCGCCCTGCACTTGCCCTGCCGGACGGTCACCCTGGTCCCGCCGGGAACCGCTGTGGCAAGCTGGAGCCGTTGAGTATGCCTACAGCCAACGCGCAGGCGGGGTTCGGTGAAATTCCGAACCGGCGGTGAGAGCCCGCGACCCGGTCGAAGCCATCGACCGGTTGACCCGATGCAATTTCGGGGCCGACGGTTAAAGTCCGGAAGGGAGTTTGCGTGTGGGATATCCATGGGCCGTGCCGCGCAACTCGTGCGCCTGCAATGCGCAGCTCCGGCTCACCCGGTCTCGCCCCACTCCCCTTCTTTCCATCCTCCCCGCCCAGCGTGAAGGTCGCCGGGTTCCACAGGGAGAGGATGTCATCGATGAGCCAGCTCGACAGTGTGGAGGCCGCTCTCGCGGCCATCGCCGCGGGAGGGGCGGCCGTTGTGGCCGACGACGAGGCGCGCGAGAACGAGGGCGACCTGGTGTTCGCCGCAGAGCACGCCACTCCTGAACTGCTGGCCTTCATGGTGCGGTACACATCCGGATACATCTGTGCCCCGCTGACCGAGGCCGAGTGCCACCGGCTCGAACTGCCGCCGATGCATCACACCAACCAGGACCGCCGGGGGACCGCCTACACCGTCACGGTCGACGCCCGCGACGGGGTGAGCACCGGGATCTCCGCCGCGGACCGCGCCCGTACGATCCGGCTGCTGGCCGACCCGGCGACCCTCCCCGAGGACCTCTGCCGTCCGGGCCACGTCGTACCGCTGCGCGGAGTGCCGGGCGGGGTACTGCGCCGCCCGGGGCACACCGAGGCCACGCTGGACCTGGCGCGGCTGGCCGGCTGCCGGGAAGCCGGGGTGCTGTGCGAGCTGGTCAACGACGACGGGACGATGAAGCGCCTGCCCGACCTGCTCCGCTTCGCGGCCGAGCACGGCCTTCCGGTCATCAGTATCGCGGACCTCATCGAATACCGCTGCCGGACCGAGCCGGATGCCGCGGCGGAGTGGCTGAGTCCGGCCGGGGCGGCCTGAGCACTCTCCGGCAGCTTCCTGCAAGAGACGGCTCCTCACCCCCGAATTCGTGTTTCTGTTGCGGTAGTCGGCCCGCACATGGCCGTACTGATCGGAATGCAGACGGAATCGGATGGGGAACCAGGGAGGAGCGTTATGAGCACGGTACGTGTTGCTTTCGTGAACTGCCTTCCGGAAGTGAAACTTCCGGAGCGGCTTTCACTGAGCCGGTTCGGCGAGATCGACCTCGATCGCGTAACCCCCGACGTACTCGCGCGATACCTGCACGAACTGGAAGACGATGTGGAGTTGGCGGCCGTCTTCATCGGAGGTGAGGGGTCGGCCGCTCCTGACGGCGTAGCAACTCTCCGCGATATGCGGGACTTCAACAAGACGCGGGCCTACGTGGTCGGTCCGACCGCGGGCGGACGCGTTCCCGACTGGGCCGAGGCCTACGACGTGGAGGACATCCTGGCGCCGTCCGGTTTCGAGGGCTTCGGGCTCTCGGATTCGGTCGCGCTGGGGTTGCGCGCCTATCACTCGCTGATCCAGGACCCGCTCTACACCGACTTCTACCTGGACTCGACCTACAACAAGATCTTCGACTGGTTCGAGACCACGCGGTGGGACTGGAACGAGATCAACCTCGATCAGCTCAACCCGGAGCTGCTGCGTGAGGATGAGCTCGACTACCTCACGGAGACCGCGATCATTGAATTCGGGACGCTGCCCGGCGCCCATAACTTCCTGCGCGAATGGGAGGGAGAGACCAGCTTCTCCTCCTGGGCACTGATGTGGGGCGCGGAGGAGGCACGGCACTCCCTGGTGCAGGCACGGTATTTGGACCGGCTCGGCGTCAAGGTCCGCTCCAAGCACGCGCTGTACAAGCGTGAGCCCTATCCGATGGGTGACACCCGGCCGGGCACGCTCACGATGAACATCATCTCCGAGGCGCGTGCCGCCGAGTACTACAAGCGCCTCGCGGCAGATACCGAAGAGCCGGTGATCAAGCGCATCTGGAAGTTGCTGCACCGCGACGAGTCACGCCACTGCCGGGCGTTCACGGTCTTCAACGAGGAGCTGTGCGACGGCAACAAGGAGAACCAGATCGCCACCCTGAAGATGGCCTACGTCTGGCTCGCGGACCGCAGCGACGGCATCAAGCATCCGGCCGGCCACTTCTACCCGCACTCCACTTCGGCCAACGGCATCAGGCAGGTCGAGAGCGTCATGGAAGGCGCGACCGACGCCGCCGACAACAAGGTCCTGGCCATCATGCGGAGAGTGGCGGGGGACGACTCGATCGAGTCCCCACGCGACATCAAGAACAAACTCCGGTCCATGATTTAGCCACGCGAGGAGGATGGGAATGCCCGCTTCGCCGGCGACCGAAACAGAGCTGAACTGTTTTGGATGCGCTCCGAACAATCCCATCGGTCTGCACATGTCCTTCGAGCCGGACGGCGAGGGCTTCGTGACCAGCGTAAAACTGGGACCGGATTACGAGTCGTTCCCCGGCATCGTGCACGGGGGAATCATCGCGACGATCCTTGACGAGTTGCTTGCCCAGGCGGTTTACCGCTTGGGCCGGGTATCGGCGTTCACCACAGGGCTGCGGATTCGGTACGGCCGGCCCATGGAGACCGATACCGAGCACGTCGCTCACGCCCGCATCACTGCGCAGGACAGCGTCTCGGTACGGGCCTCCGGCCGGATCGAACTGCCCACGGGTGACCTTGTCGCGGCGGCCGACGGTACGTTCTGCCGGATCACCGACGACGTACTCGATTCCTACGGTGAGCGGTTTCCCGGCGACCTCGCCCGGATACTTCGCGCCGCCAACGGCGCTATACCACAAAGGGGATGATTCTCCATGGATATTCACCAGCGGGTTTGCGCCATCATCAGTCAGCAGTTGAATGTACCGGAAGCGGACTTGAAGCCGGACGTCCACTTCCGTTCGCTTCCGGACTTCGATTCGATGCGGGTGCTCCAGATCATTCTGGAGACCGAGAAGGAATTCGGCATCGAGATCGGGGACGACATCACCTTCCGGATCGCGACCATCGGTGAGTTTCAGGGCCTGGTCGAGAAGCTCTGCGGGCAGGGGGCACCGGAGTGACCCTGCTGAAGGCGCTCGAGCGGGTCGCGAAACGCACCAGTGGGCATGGAGTGCGCCTCCTGAGCGGTGACTCGGGAACTGTCGAGCGGGTGGGATTTGACCAACTCCACGCCCAGGCCCTCAAGGTTGCGGGCGGGCTGCTCGAGCGGGGGGTGGCGCGCGGCGAGCGAGTGGCCATCGCGCTGCCCAGTTCGGTGGACTTCCTCCGGGCGTTCTTCGGGGTGCTGGCCGCAGGCGCGGTGCCCGTGCCGATGCCGCCCCCGTTCCGGTTCGCCGCCCTGGAGATCCATATGCGGCGGATCTCCCTGGCGATGCGCCGGTCGGGGGTCGAGAAGATCCTGACGAACGAGTCGTTCGGTGAACTCCTGGGACCGGCGATCGGCAGCGCCGGCGGGGAGTTCAGCATTCACGTCGTCGGGTCGCTGCTGGAAAGCACGCCGGCGTTCGCCGATGTCGCCGCGAACGAACCGGCGCTGGTCCAGTACACCTCGGGTACCAGCGGTTCTCCCAAGGGCGTGGTGCTGACGCACGAGAACCTGCTGGCCAATGTCAGTGCCATCACCGAGGCGCTGCAGATCACCGAAGCCGACGTGGTGGGGGCCTGGCTGCCCCTCTTCCACGACATGGGCCTGGTCGGAGCGTGCCTCTGCTCCATCCTCAACGACGCGGAACTCTGTCTGCTCCCGCCGGAGGACTTCCTCCGCGATCCGACCCGCTGGGTGCGGATGATCAGTGAGCACCGGGTGTCCATCACCATGGCACCCAACTCCGGCTATCTGCACACCCTGCGCAGAACGCCCGCGGAAGCGGTCCCGGACTTCGATCTCTCCTCGTGGCGCCTCGCGCTCAACGGGGCGGAGGCGGTCGACGCCGAGGTCATGCGGAAGTTCACCGAACACTTCGCTCCGGCGGAATTCAGCCGGACGGCTTTCCTCCCTGTCTACGGGCTGGCTGAGGCCGCACTCGGGGTCGCGTTCCCGCCGATCGACCGCCCGGTGCGGACCACCTGGGTGCGACGCGATCTGCTCGGCGAAGGTATCGCCGCGACCACCTCGGAAGGTGCCCAACTGGCCCGGGAGATCGCCTCGGTCGGCGGGCCGTTATCCGGACTGGAGGTGCGCATCGTCGACGAGGGAGGCAGTGAACTGCGCGACGAGGCACGGGTGGGCGAGCTCCAGGTGCGGGGTTCGTCCGTGACGCGGGGCTACGAGGCCGACGAGCAGGCGACACGGACCGCTGTGGCGGCCGGCGCCTGGGCGCACACCGGTGACCTCGCGTTCCGGCTCGACGACGAGTGGTACATCGTGGGCCGGAAGAAGGAAACGATCATTGTCTTCGGCCAGAACTACCACGCCAGCGATATCGAATCGGTCGCCGGCCGGGTGCCCGGCATCGCCATTCACGGCGTGCTGGCGGTCGGCGTCCCCACCCCGGAGGGGGAGCGGCTCGGGCTGCTCGTGGAGACCAGGGAGAAGGATCCGGCGGCCCGTGGCGATCTCCGGGGGCAGCTTCGGTACGCGGTGTCCGCCGCTCTCGGAATCACTCCGTCGGAGGTGGTGTTCGTCGACAAGGGCAGACTTCCGCGGACCTCGAGCGGAAAATTGCAACGCCACGGTATTCAGGAGCTCTACGAAGAGTGTGCTCAGGAAGCCGCCGCTTCCCTCCAGCCCGGCGAGAAGATGTTCTGAACCGCAGGAGAACGTCAACGCCCCGTACGGAAAGCCCGTACGGGGCATCGTCATGCAAATCCCCGGAACGTTCCTGAAGATGAACAGCGATTTACAGCTTCCTGCCTGGTGGTTGAGCGGGCCCTCTCGGTGTGTGAATAGTGGTGGTCGGGTCGGCAGGCACGCAGTGAAGTGGGTGTGAATCCATGTGGTGCCCGCCCACAGTGAGCTGAATTCCACTCAGGGAGAATCGTGACAACATTGACCCCCATGGCCCGGCTGCGTGCTTCCCTCTCCGCGCCGACGCACCCTGCCGTTATCGTCGGCGCACACAATCCGGTGACCGCTGCTCTCCTGGAGGCTGCCGACTTCGACGGAGCGTGGATCAGCAGCCTCGAGATGTCTCTCGTCCACGGTCTGGAGGACCGCAACCTGCTCGGCATACATGAAGTCGCGGAGAGCATTCATTACATTCGTGCGGCGAGCCGGCTTCCCCTGGTGGTGGACGCCGACAACGGATACGGCTCCGTACACTCCACCCGCCGCGCGGTGCGTGAATTCGAGGCGGCCGGAGCCTCCGCCGTCTGCCTGGAGGACTCCACGTTCCCGAAGGAGAACAGCTTCATCGACGGCAGTGCCGACCTGCTCGACGTCACCGAGCACCAGCGGCGCATTTCGGCCGCAAAAGAGGCCCAGAAGGATCCGGACTTTCTCGTGATCGCACGCACGGAGGCCCTCATCAGGGGGTACGGGATCGCGGAGGCGGTGAGCCGCGGCGCCGCCTATGCCGAAGCCGGAGCCGACCTGGTGCTGCTGCACAGCCGGGTGCCCCGTGGCGTCGAAGCGCTGCAGGCGGCCGCCGCGTGGCAGGGCGGCGTGCCGCTCGTGACGGTGCCCACAGCGTTCCCCGAGCTGCCGCCGAGCGAGCTGCACGCAGCCGGGTTCTCCCTGGTCATCTACGCCAACCAGTTACTGCGCTCCTCGGTGCGGGCCATGCAGGAGACGCTCGACAAGCTGCGCAACGCGCAGTCCGTGGAAGAGGACTGCGTACCCATGCAGGACTTGCTGAAGCTCGCCGAGGGTTTCCCGGGCTGACCGCCCGGCCTCCCGTGCCGGAGACGTGAAGCCGGCGGTGCGGCACACTCCGATCCTCACCCCCCGATCGGTGGGCGCCGTCAGCTGCCGTGCTCCGGCGGCTCCGGCCGCTCCGGCGGTTCCATGTCGACCAACTTCTCGAAAATGCACTCGTGCTTGAGGAAGGACACGTCGTACTCCAGTCCCGGGTAGGGCGGGATGAGCTGGGACACCTGGAGCAGCCGCCAGCCGTCGCGGAGAGCAGCGACCCCGGTGGGGTACGGCGGCTCGTCGCCGTCGCTGTCTCCGGTGGTCGGTGTGGTGCGGCCGGTGCCGTCGTAGCGGGCCCAGCCGATCACCTCGCTGTCGAGGGTGGGCGTGGAGAGGTAGAGCACGAGCACCTGCTGGCGGGTGCGGGAGGGCGGGGTGGTCACCATGTCACTCCGGGTCGGCCGAGAACGTGTGGCGGTGGGCTGGTGGGGGAGGGCCGGTAGTGCCGGCTCAGGCACGGGCGGCGGTCCTGCCGGGCCGCTTCGTCACCCGCGTCAGAAGGCGGTTCAGGTCGAAGTCCGGGTCACCGGTCATCGCCCGCCACAGCCGGATCCGGTTGACGTGCTCGAGCCGGCGGGTGGCCTGCTCGTACCACGGGAATCCGGTGCGCAGTTCCTCGACGACAGCCGGGTCGTCGAGGTCGTCCGTGTTCCACAGGCGTACCTGCGGCACCGTCGGATTGAAACGGATCTTGAACATGTGGCGCGTTGTGGCGGTGTCGTTGCGCCGGCCGCAGTGCCAGAGCCGGTGGTCCAGGAGGGCCACGCTGCCGGCGGAGCAGACCAGCCGGTGCTGACCGCGCAGATTCTGATAGCGGCCGGGGTCGCTCTCATTGGTACGGCGCAGATGGCTGCCCGGCACGAGCAGCGTCGTGCCCGCGTCCAGGGTCACCTCGCTCGGGTAGTACATGAGCTGGATGTCGAACGTGTCCCGCCGTACGTCGATCATGCCGTCGGCGTGCAGCGCCTGAGCGTGTTCCTCCTCGGGAGGGCGGATGTGCACGGTGTGATAGTCGACCATCGGGTCCGGACCGACCAGGCTGCGCAATGCGCCCGCCACGGCGGGAAGTTCGATCACGTCTCGGGCGAAGTGGCCTTCCGGATATGCCTCGTCGACCGGGGTGGCGTACGGCACGGCAGGGACGCCCGTCGGGAGCATGTCGAGTGCCTGGGCGTTGATGTCCTGCGGAACGACGCCGTCCAGACACAGATATCCGTGGGCCACAAAGCGTGCCATCTGTACCGAGGTCAGCAGGTGTTCGCGAGCGGGGCGGCCGGCCATGTGTACCTCCGGGCGGCATAGCGTTGAAATGGGCGGGTCGAGAGAGGCTCAGTGGAAGCGGGCCCTGCCGAAATAGGCCGGGTTCCGCAGGGCGTTGCGGCCCCCGGACCACTGCAGGACCGACCGCTTCTCCTGACCGGGGGGACCGCTCTCGTAGACGACGACGTCGAAGCCGAACCACTCGTCCTCGGTGAGTCCCGGGAGGATCTCGCTCTTGGGGAGCCGGGCCAGCATCCGGTACGTGTCGGGCGAGAACTCGGCGCTGATCGAGGCGCCGGCCACCGGTTCCGTACCTGCCCGGTCGAGTCCGGCGAAGTGGCGTACGACGGCGGGGCGAGGCAGATCAGCGGCCTTCGGCACCAGGAAGAAGCTCTTGACGCTGCCGCTGCCGAGGGGATGCTCGAACAGCAGCTGCACCGAATCCTGCGCGTAGTAGAAGCCGTTGAGCTTGTCGAAGACCTGCGTGGGGTCGTTCACGGCGACCCGCACATGGAGGTCGTCGGTGGAGTGTTCCAGCGAGAGGGTGGCGCTGAATTCCCGGTCGCTGCGCGGACGGGCCCCATAGGTGACATGGCTGCGGAAGAACTGCCACGGCGGAGCCTCCGCGACTCCGCTGAGAACGATCCGGCCCGCCTCCGTACCGTCCTGCGCGGTGCCGCGCGGGATCTCCATCCGCCCGCCGGCGGCTCGGGAATCCCTCAGCCGCGTGA
The DNA here is from genome assembly GCF_040609575.1 of Streptomyces sp. NPDC004647. Taxonomy (NCBI): domain Bacteria; kingdom Bacillati; phylum Actinomycetota; class Actinomycetes; order Kitasatosporales; family Streptomycetaceae; genus Streptomyces; species Streptomyces sp. NPDC004647. The sequence goes on from NZ_JBEXKU010000040.1 coordinate 64,556, forward strand.
AGCGGCGTTCGTCGATTCGCGGATCGAAGAGACGTTCGCGGAAGGTGCTGGATCCCCCCAGGAAATGCCAGACGTCGTCGACTACGGCCTCCGGGTCGCGGGACAGCCACGGTGGCGGGGGGAGCAGGGTCTTGGGCACCACATCGGGGAACAGCCGGTCGAGATGGACCAGCGCGAAGTGGACGGCATCGCACTTCTGCACACCGTGGGCGCGCTCGTACAGTGACTGCCAGTCTTCCGGCGCGGGCCGGGTCAGGAACATCTGGCGCATGTCGCAGAAGGTGATCAGCAGAGCCGCCGCGGGGCTCCCTTCCGGCGAGACCTCGTAGACGTCCTTCCAGAGGTTGGCCGCACTGTAGATGAGCGCGTCGACCGGGTCGAGCCGTGCGGCACGTCCGGCGGTGAGCTTCCATGGGCTTGATCTGTCCAGAAAGCACGTGGTGTCGATACGAAGGAAGTTGTGGTCGAAGCCGGGGCCGTGCAGCTCCACGGCGAACAGCGTCCGGGAGTCCTGGCCGACGCGGATGAACGGTGCCGCGTGCCGGCCCGCGGTGAGCGCTCCTTCGATCCGTTCCGGGCTCAGGGGCCGGACCACGTCCTCCGCGGGGTCGTAGGTCGCTTGCGCATAGCCGAGGGACTCCAGGGTGCTGCCGTACCGGTCCAGCGCGGCCTCGGGGACGAGCAGGTCGAAGTCCCCGAAGGCCCTGTCCCGCGGTGCGGGATAGTACGAGTTCGCCCAGGCGGCCCCCTTCAGCACCACGGGTTCGAGGCCGTGACCGCCCAGGCCCTCCAGCAGGGAGTCGAACTCCTGCCACAGGGCCGCCATCTTCGCCCGCTTCTCGCGCGCAGCCTGCGCCAGGGAGGGGAGTTCCGGGCCATCCGGTCCGGCCAGATTCGAGTCGGTCAGCAACAGAACCTTGTGGCGCTCCGCTTCCGCCAGGGCGAGCTGCTCGTCGAAGTCCGGGCGGGCCACGATCTCCGCGATACGCTCCCGCGCCTGGGCGCCGGCCGGGGCCCAGGTCGCTGCGAGCAGGAACTCGGGGAGCCATTCGGGAACAGAGCCGGTCATGCGTTGTCACCCTTCTTGGTTCCGGTCCGTGACCCGGCCAGCACACAGCCGACCAGGGCGACCGCTGCCGTCAGGAACATCGACCGCCGGAAGAACTCGGTGCAGGCCTCCGGGCTCAGGTAATTTCCGCCCCGCATGCCGACGAGTCCGGGAATGGCGGCTCCGGCGATGAGATTCGCCGTACGGGACACGGTGTTGGTCACCCCGCTGATGACCCCCGCGTGGTCGCTGCTGCTGCTCGCCAGCGCGGTGGAGATGACCCGGGGAGCGGCCAGCGCCGTGCCGCCTCCGAAGACGCACACCGCGGCCACGATGCCGATTTCGGCCGTGGTGCCGCCGGCCAGCCCCAGCGCCCCGAGCGCGAGCCCGCACAGGGCCATTCCGATGGCGACCAGTCGCTCGGCGGTCCGTGGGCCGCTCTTGCCGAACAGGGGAGAGACGATGAGCGTCATCAGGGAGATCGGGATGACGAAAAGGCCCGAGGCGTACGCCGACTTGTCCAGCACCACCTGCCCGTACAGCACCACGAAGAAGACCAGTGAGGTCAAGGCGACGTACAGGCAGAACAACATGGCGCAGCTGGTGAGGAGTTGCCGGTTCAGCACGTCGGGACTGATGAGGGCGGCCACTCTGTGCCGTCGCTGATGAGCCGCGAAGAGCAGCAGGAGCGCAACGCCGGAACAGCAGCCGAGCAGAGCCGGAGCACCGCTCTCCTCCGTCGACAGCTGGACGAGCCCCCAGGTGAGCAGGGTCAGCCCGGCCACCAGGAGTACGCACCCGTTGCGGCGTGCCGCACCCAGCGGTTCACCGCGACCGGTCCGGCGAAGGAGCAGGACACTCCCGCCGGCGAGAGTGAGGAGGGCGATCGGGACGTTGATGAAGAAGATCCACCGCCAGCCCCATTGATCGGTGATCCATCCGCCCAGCAGCGGACTCGCCGCGCCGATGGCCCCGCCCGCGGACCACCAGATCGCGACGGCTCGCGAACTGTCCTCAGGGGTGAACATCTTGCGGAGCACCGCGAGCGAACACGGCAGCGCCGCGGCGGCCGCACAGCCCTGCAGGGCACGGAAGAGAACCAGCTGCCACATCGTGGTCGAGACTCCGCAGCAGACGGAGAAGACGCCGAAGGAAGCGGTGCTCCAGAGAAATACCCTGCGCTCTCCCCAGCGGTCACTGAACAGCCCGCCGACCAGGACGAGTCCGGCAAGCCCCAGCGTATAGGCGTTGATGATCCACTGGATCTGCTCGATCTTCGAGCCGAACGCGGCTCCGATACGAGGCGCCGCCACGTTGACCGCGAAAGAGTCCACCATGGGCATCGCCGACGCCCCTTCGGCCACGGCCAGCACCGCGATCCCACGCCAGGAGGCAAGCCGCATCGCACCCTGCTGCCCGGCGGCAGACACGGATGCCGGGGCCGCCGCCGGGTGCATCCCCGGTCCTGAAGACACATCACTCCCTGGTAGGCCAAAGGGAATTCGAACAAGTCGACGCTAAGGGAGATCAACGCGCACCGGCCGCCGGCCGTTCGCCCTTGGCTACTTGCTGCCACAGCCACGCACCCTCTCCGGTCACCGCGGATAGGGTTTCTCACGCGGCGGGCACGAACAATGACATTGCGTGGCGGGTCGGATCAGGAGGGGCAGTGGACCGTAGAGGACGAGGGTCCACTGCCGGGCGGCGTCTTGGTTTGAGCGAGGCGGAGTCCCAGGCCCGGTCCCCCTTGGTCACGGCCTCCGGTCTCGTCCTCGACGACACCGGACACGTGCTGCTCCTCGGCTCCCCCGGCGCGGGCCCTCCGCGGCTTCCGGGCGGCGCGGTGGCCGGCGGCGAATCACCGGAGTCGTGCCTGGCCCGCGAACTGCGCTCACTGCGGGGACGGCGCGGCGCGTCCGGCGCCCAGCCGCAGGTGGGCCGCCTGCTCGCTGTCGACTCCGAGCCGCTGGGGCCCCGCGGACGCACCCTGGTGACCCATGTGCACGCCGCTGTTCTGCCCGGCGGAGCGCAGACGGCCGATGCCGTCCGGCTCACCCCCGAAGAGGCCCGGCGCACGCTCCCGGAACCGCAGGCCGCCCAGCTGAGCGCGGCGCTCACGGCCTGGCACACCGGCTCGATCGCCCATCTGATCGACGGACGGGTCCAACCGGGTTCCCCCGCCGCGCTGCCCCCCGCGCGCCGGTCCGCACTGGAACACCGGCACGCCCTCGACCACTCCTCCTACCTGGCCGTACGTCCGAAGGTGATCGTGGCGGCCAGCGTGCTGTTCACCGACGGCCGCGACCGGCTGGTGCTGGTGCAGCCCGCCTACCGGGACGACGGCCTGTGGCATCTGCCGGGCGGCGGCGTGGACTGCGATACCGGGGAGACCCCACGGCAGGCCGCACAGCGCGAGGTGCGTGAGGAGCTCGGCCTCGACCGGGTACCCGGCCGCCTGCTCGGCATCAACTGGACCACCGGAGCACCCGCCCCCGCGCGGTTGGTCTACGCGTTCGACGGCGGCTCGCTCAGTGCCGGAGAGCTGGCCGCCATCCGGCTCGACACCACGGAGCTGCGCGCCTGGCGCCCGGTGCCGCTCGGCGAGCTCGCGTCCCTGGTGCTGCCGTCGCTGTACGACCGCATCCGCGCGCTGCTCGCTTGTGCACGCTCGGTCATTGACTGCAGAACTGGACTCATCGAGGCGATCGCGCTGGTGGCGTGACAAGGCGCAGGTTGCTCAGGGCTCGGTCA